>CAYWOF010000055.1:0-11118 GCA_964459825.1 uncultured Phycisphaeraceae bacterium
AGAAGTCCTCCTCGCCGATGATGTCGGTGACGAGGAGCTCGTTGGCGTCGTGGTCGTCGGCGAAGCGTCCGACGGAGATGCCGGCGCAGGTGCCCTTGATGGGGACGCCGGCGTCCATGAGGGCCAGGCACCCGCCGCAGACCGAGGCCATGGAGGAGGACCCGTTGGACTCGGTGATGTCGCTGACGATGCGGATGGTGTAGGGGAACTCCTCGGGGCTGGGGAGGATGCCCATGAGGGAGCGCTCGGCGAGGGCGCCGTGGCCGATCTCGCGCCGGCCGGGGCCGGTGATGCGCTTGGCCTCGCCGGTGGCGAAGGGGGGGAAGTTGTAGTGCAGGGTGAACTTCTTGGAGTACTCGGGGATGAGGCCGTCGACGATCTGCTCGTCCTTCGAGGTGCCCAGGGTGCAGGAGCAGAGGGACTGGGTCTCGCCGCGCTGGAAGAAGGCCGAGCAGTGGGTGCGGGCGAAGACCCCGACCGCGCTGTCGATGGGGCGGATCTGGGTCGGGGCGCGTCCATCGGCGCGGGTGCGGCTCTCGACGATGAGGCGCCGGGTGACCTTCTCCTCGAGGCGCCGGAAGGCCTCCTTGGCCATGGCGCGGCGCTTGACCGACTCGGCGTAGTCGCCGTACGGGCCGGTGAGGACGGGGGCGAAGCGGGCCTCGAGCAGGCGCTCGCGGATGGCGTCCACGGCCTCGCCGCGCGCCTGCTTGCCGGGGATGCGCCGGGCGTCCGTCAGGTCGCGCTCGCACGCCTCGCGGACGATGGCGGTGATCTCGTCGGTCGGGAGGAGCCGGTCGCCGGGGACCTTGGGGCGTCCCGCCCGGGAGGCGAGCTCCTCGATGAGCGCGATGACGTCCAGGATGTGCTCGCGCCCGAAGGCGATGGCGTCGGCGACGTCGGCCTCGCCGACCTCGGCCGCGCCCACCTCGATCATGTTGATCCCGTCGCGGTGGCCGGCCAGGACGAGGTCGAGGTCGGAGTACTCGAGCTGGGTGACCGTGGGATTGATCACGAACCGGGTGCCCTCGTCGGTGATGACGCGCCCGACGCGGACGGTCGCCGTGGGGCCCTCGAAGGGCGCGTCGCTCAGGGCCAGGGCGGCGGAGGCGGCGGTGCCGGCGAGGATGTCCGTGTCGTTCTCGGCGTCGTGGCTCATCACGAAGCACTGGATCTGGATCTCGTCCACGAAGCCGTCGGGGAAGAGCGGACGGATCGGGCGGTCGATCATCCGCATGGTGAGGATCTCTTTCTCGTTCGGCGCGCCCTCACGCTTGCGGAAGCCGCCGGGGAACTTGCCCGCGGCGGAGGTCTTCTCGCGGTAGTCGACGGTGAGGGGGAAGAAGTCGAGCCCCTCGCGCGGCGCGGCGCGGACGACGGTGGCGAGCACCGTGCTCCCGCCGTAGGTGGCCAGCACCGCGCCGTGGCAGAGCTTGGCGATCCGTCCGGTCTCGAGGGTGAGGGTGCGTCCGCCGATCTCGCGCTGGACGATCACGGGTCCGTCGGCCATGATTGGGGCTTCCTTCCGCTCTGTCGTGGAGGCCGGGCGCGTCCCGGGGGCGGGCGCGAGAACGACCTGCCACGGATGGTCGAGGCCCGCGCGTTGCCCCCAACGGGCGCCCCAGAGGCAGAAGACGCGGCCCTGTCCTTGGGGGGACAGGGTGGTGTCCACTGCCGCCAGGCCGAGCGAGCCGGGATGTTCAACAAGGCCCGGGGCCGACTTCCGGCCGCGGGACCGGACGGGTCACTTGCGCAGGTTGAGCCGCTCGATCAGGGACTGGTAGCGGCCGGTGTCGGTGCGGGCGAGGTATTTGAGGAGCCGGTTGCGCTGGCCGACCATGAGGAGCAGGCCGCGCCGGCTGTGGTGGTCCTTCTCGTGCCCCTGGAGGTGCTCGGCCAGCGCATCGATGCGCCGCGTGAGCATGCCGATCTGGACCTCCGGGGAGCCCGTGTCCTTCTCGTGGCGGCGGTTGGCGGCGACGACCTTGGTCCGTTCGGCAGCGGCGATGGCCATAGAGAGTGGAGCGCCTGAGCGGGAAACCGGGCCTGGAGCCGGCAGGTCCCCCGAGGGACGCGCGGCACCGGCGGATGTGAAGGCCGATGGTAGGGACCCGCAAGGAAGCGATCAACCGCACCCGGACGGCCCCGAGGCGTCGGAGGCGCGGGGGGGGGCGGGCGACCCGCGCCGGTGTCCGGTATCCTCCGGCGCATGACCCTGCCGGCGCCGAGCCTCTCCCGTCGGGCCCTGTCCCTCAAGCCGCCGGCGACCTTCGCCATCGCGGCCAAGGCCAAGGCCCTGCAGCGCCAGGGGGTGGACGTTCTGGCCATGTCGCTGGGCGAGCCGGACTTCGACACGCCCGAGCCCATCAAGCGGGCGGCGATCGAGGCCCTGCGGGCGGGGCAGACGCATTACATGCCGACGCTGGGCGATCCGGAGACGCGGGCGGCCGTGGCGGAGAAGTTCACCCGGGAGAACCGGCTGCCGGACGTGACGGGGGACCACGTGTCGATCTCCGTGGGGGGCAAACACTCCCTGTACCTGGTCTGCCAGGCGCTGCTGGACCCGGACGCCGGGCAGGAGGTGCTGCTCCCGGTGCCGAGCTGGGTGAGCTACGGCCCCATGGCGACCCTGGCCGGGGGACGGGTGGTCGAGCTGCCCACCACGATGGAGTCGGACTTCAAGGTGACGCCGTCGCAGCTGCGCGCGGCGATCACGGCGCGCTCGCGCCTGCTGATCCTCAACACGCCGAGCAACCCGTGCGGGACCATGTACACGCCCGAGGAGCTCCGGGCCCTGGCCGGGGTGATCGCCGAGGCGGCGCGGACGGTCGCGCCGGAGCTGGTGGTGGTGGTCGACGAGATCTACGAGAAGGTCACCGTCGGGGGCGTCGAGCACCTGTCGCTCGGCTCCCTGCCCGAGGTCGCGGGGCGGACCGTGACGGTCAACGGGATGTCGAAGGCCTACGCGATGACGGGGTGGCGGGTGGGATTCGCGGCCGGCTCGGGCACGTTCGGGCTGGCGCTGGCCCGGGCCATCGATGCGCTCCAGGGGCAGATGACGAGCTGCCTGCCGGCGTTCGTGTACCCGGCGATCCGGACCGGGCTCCGGGAGTGCGCCGGCGATGTGGAGCGGATGCGCGCGGAGTTCGCCCGCCGGGCGGAGGTGATCACGGCCCTGCTCGCACGGGTTCACGGGCTGCGCTTCGCCCGGCCCACGGGGGCCTTCTACATCTTCCCGGACGTGTCGGCCTGCTTCGGCCGGGTCTCGCCGGGGGGCGTCCGGATCACCGATTCGATGTCGTTCGCCGAGGCGCTGCTGACCGAGGCCCACCTGGCGGTGGTGCCGGGCGGAGAGTTCGGCGGGAGCGGGAACCGGCACATCCGCATCTCGTTCGCGTGCTCGGAGGAGCGGATCCGCGCGGCGGTGGGGCGGCTCGATCGGTTCATCGGGTCCCTGCATCCCGCCGGCTGAGGGGTGGCGACCGCAGCACCACGTTCGTTCTAGTTTGGTTAGGCCGACTGCGAAAACGTCCGCCGGTCACCGGGAATTCCCTTGACCGTCGGATCCCGTTCCTGTAGATTCGCGGCGTTCGTCGTAGGAGGACGAAGCCGGGCACGGCGAGAGAGATCCCGTTGTGCATTGATGTGCGTCGTGGGGTGGCCGTGGGCGCCGCCCTTGTGTTTGCGGTGTGACCCTGCGCGGGCGCTCCGGTCGTTTTCGTAGTTCGCCGAGAGGCGAAGGGAGACAAGACTATGAGAAACGGTACGAAGGCTCTGGTGGCGGCGGCGATGGCCGCGGTTCCCGGGGTGGCATCGGCCCAGTCGATCTCGACGCTGCCCCCGAACAACGGGAGTGGCGGGATCTTCCTCGAGCTCACGCCGGCCTCCGCCTCGCTGACGGTGAACGCGTTCGCGACGTACTTCTCCTCGACGGCCGGCTCGGCGGTCAACGTCGAGGTGTGGACCCGCCCCGGTTCCTACGCGGGCTTCACGGCCAGCAACGCCGGATGGACGCTCAGCGAGACGGCGGCGGCGACCAGCGCCGGATCCACGGTGCTGAGCGGGGCCGTCACTCTGGCCAACCCAATCGCGATCCCCGCGGGCGGACCGACGTCGATCTACTTCCACGCGATCACGACCGGTGGCGGGATCCGGTATCAGGGCACGGGCACGACGTCGACCAGCACGTTCATGAACGCCGACGTCACGCTGTTCAGCAACATCTCCCGGACGGGCGCGGTGCCCTTTGGGGGCTCGCAGTTCACGCCACGGGCGTTCGCTGGAACGATTTTCTACAGCGTGGTCCCCGCGCCCGGTTCGGCCGCGCTCCTCGGCCTAGGCGGCCTGGTCGCGGCCCGGCGGCGTCGCTGATCGTCGGTTGATCGAACGGACTTCTCGGAACCCCGGGACCCGGTCCCGGGGTTTTTCGTGCGCCCGAGGGCGGACGCTACGGCGCCGGCTCGGGCGCGGGCGCGGCGTCGGCGTCCGGGCGGAGGGCGAGCGTGATCGCTCCGCCCGGGCTCTCCTGGCGCACCGCCAGGCGACGCTGACGCACCAGCTCCAGCACGGCGAGGAACAGCCCGATCATCTCGGCGCGCGAGCGCCCGGCGAGGAGCGCGCCGAACGACACGGGGCCCTCGGCGGCGTCTCGACGCAGACGGTCGAGCAGGTCCGCCGCGTGGAGCTCGATGGGCGTGTCGTCGTCGACGACCTTGTGGTCGCCCAGGCGATCGAGGTTGACGGTGGCCATGATGGAGGCGAAGGCCTCCGCCAGGTCCAGGAGGCTCAGGTCCTCCATGTCGAGCGCCCCTCCGCCCTCGCCCGCCTCGGCCAGGGCGGCGCGCAGGCGCTCGTCGTCGATGCCGGCGGGCGCGGCCGGGTGGCGGCGCTCCCACTCGCGCCGGTGGCGGTCGAGGGCATCGGCGGCGTCGCGGTAGGCCTTGTACGCCAGGAGCTGGCGGACGAGCTCGGCGCGGGGGTCGGGTGCGCTGTCGTCGGCGGGCGGCGTCGCGCCCTCCTCGCCCTCCACGGCGCCCTCGCGCGCCGGGGGCGCGAGGGACCGCGACTTGATCTCCATCAGGGTCGCGGCCATGACGAGGAACTCGCCCGCGGTGTCGATGTCGATCCGCTCGATCCCGGCGAGGTGGGCGAGGTACTGGTCCGCGATGGTGGCGATCGGAATGTCGGTGATGTCCACCTCGGCCCGCCGGATGAGGTAGAGCAGGAGATCGAGGGGCCCCTCGAAGGCCTCGAGCTGGACGCGGTACTCGGTCGTCACGGGGCCTCCCTGGTCCGCCGGGTGGCGCTCCATCGCGGCCATCATCGGCGGGCCGGCGAGTGTACCCTTTCCGGATGACGGGGCGCGCGATCGATCTGGCTGCCGAGCGGGACTTCGCCGCGGCGATCCTGCGCCACGAGGCGTCGGGCGTGGCGGGGCTGGCGGGGGCCCTGGACGGGGCGTTCCACCGGGCCGTGGACCTGCTGGAGCGGTGCGCGGAGGCGGGCGGCACGGTGCTGGTGACCGGGCTGGGCAAGTCGGGCCTGATCGGGGCCAAGATCGCCGCGACCCTCTCCTCGCTGGGCATCCCGTCGCACTCGGTGCACCCGTCCGAGGCGGCCCACGGCGACCTGGGGCGATTCCGGCGCTCGGACACCGTCGTGTGCCTGTCGTTCTCGGGGGAGACGGACGAGGTGGTGAACCTGGCCGCGGTGCTGCGTCAGGATGGCCTGCCGATCATCGCGATCACGGGGGGCAGCGCGGGCGACCCGCAGGCGGGCGGAGCCGAGGGGGAGAGCGGGGCCGGGAGGGTGTCGAGCCTGGCGCGTGTGGCGGATGTGGTGCTCCACCTGGGTTTCACGGAGGAGGCGGGGGATGGCCGGTTCGCGGCGCCCACGTCCTCCACGACGGCGACCCTGGCCCTGGGAGACTGCCTGGCCCTGGCGGCGGCGCGGCGCCGCAACTTCACGCACGAGGACTTCGCCAAGCGCCACCCCGGGGGAGCGCTGGGGCGGCTGCTCATGCCGGTGACCGAGGCCCTGCGGTTCCGGCGCGGCGCGAAGCTGCCCCTGATCCCCGATGACGTGAGCGTGGCCGAGGCGCTGGAGCGCGCCGAGGAGTTCGGGCGACGGCCCGGGGCGATCCTGCTGGTCGACCGGGCGGGGGGGACGCTGACGGGCATCTTCACCGACGGGGACCTGCGCCGCCTGGTGCTGCGCGACCCGGCGGACCTGTCGCGCCCGATCCGGGAGGTGATGACGCGCTCCCCGCGGACGCTGCCCGACACGGCGCTGGTGCGGGATGCGCTGCGCATGGTGCGTGAGTTCCGCCAGGATGAGGTGCCGGTGGTGGACGGGTCGAACCGGCCCGTGGGCATCCTGGACGTGCAGGACCTGGTCGCCATGCGCCTGGTGCGGGACTAGTGCCCTCCCCCGCCGACATCACGATGCTCGTCCTGGATGTTGACGGGGTGATGACGGACGGGTCGATCGTGCTCGACGATGACGGGCGGGAGATCAAGCGGTTCAGCGTGCGCGACGGGTTCGGCCTGACGCTGTGGAAGCAGATGGGGTTCGAGGTCGCTGTGATCACGCGGCGCGCGGGGCGGGCGCTGCAGCACCGGGCGCGGGAGCTGGGAATCGGCCTGGTCATCCAGGGCGCCAAGGACAAGTCCGAGGCGCTGGGCCAGCTGGCCGCCCGGTCCGGCACCCCGCCCGAGCGGATGGCGTTCGTGGGCGACGACTGGCCCGATCTGCCGGCGATGCGGCGCGTGGGCTACCCGATCGCGGTGGCGGATGCCGAGCCCCTGGTGCGCCGGGCGGCGGCGTTCGTGACGACCCGGGCGGGCGGGCGCGGGGCCGTGCGCGAGGCGATCGAGCACCTGCTCTCGGCCAAGGGCCTGATGGAGCGGGCCGCGGCCCTGTACGATGGGGAATGGCCATCGGGATGAACCGATCGAAGGGCGCACACCGGAAGGGGCTGCTCGCGGCGGGGGCGCTGTCGGTCCTGTTCGTCTCGGTGCTGGCGTTCTTCGCCCTGCGCGGGGGAGCATCGCCGGTCCGTGGCAGGGCGGACGGGCCGCCGGCGGCGCCGACCGACCTCGGGGGCGCCGAGGATGGCGCGGCGTTCCGCGGCTCCGAGGGTCAGCGCCTCCAGTTCGTCGACAAGAAGGACCCCTCGCGCGTGGCCGCCGAGCTGCTCGCCAGCCGGCTCGACCCGCTCCCGGAGCCGAAGCACTACGCCGCGGCGGAGCCGGAGCTGTGGATCTACTCGCGCAACGGGCAGGTGGTGCACGTGCGCGCGGACGAGGGCCGCCTGTACATGCCGGATTCGAAGGCCGGACCGGAGTCGGGGACGATCCGCGGGCACGTGCGCGTGCGCCTCTTCGTGCCCGAGGCCGGCGGGGACCCGGTCGAGCCGGATTCGGCGACCCCGACGTGGACGTTCGAGACCGATTCGCTGGCGTTCGATGCGCAGCTGGGTGAGCTGACCACCCGGGACGGCGTGACGGTGGCCTCGGCCGATACGACGTTCGAGGGCCGGGGACTGCGGGTGATGTTCAGCGAGATCGATCAGCGTGTCGCGCTCCTCGAGATCCCGGGCGGGGGGACGGCGACGTTCCGCGGGGCTCTGCCGGCGGGGAGCGCCGCGCGCGGCCCCACGCCCGCCGGGCCGAGGGCGGCGCCCGCCCCCGCCCCTCCCGGTGGAGCCGCCCGAACCACCCAGCCGTCGGCGCGCCGTCCCGCGGCGCCCGGCGAGGCCCGCGTCGAGCAGCTCTACCACGTGGTGTTCACAGGTGATGTCGTGGCCAGCCAGGGCGAGCGTCGGCTGGACGCCGACCGGCTGACCGTGTGGGTGCGCCTGATCGACAACCGCCTGCCCGAGGGGGCGATCGCCCCGGTGTCGATTGTGTCCGTGGCGGCGGCGCCGGCGCGTCCAGCGTTGGGGCCGCCCGTGGCGCTCGCGCTGGGCGCCGGCGCGCTGGGCACGATCCGGCCCGAGGAGGGAACCTCGGCCCGGTCTGCCGCCGAGCCTTTGGCGGCCGGGCCGGGGACCGACGAGCCGGTGTCGCTGGCGTGGACCGGCCCGTGCACGATCCGACCCATCGCCGAGGCGCCACCGGAACTGGCGAAGAACCACGTCTACCTGCGGGCAACGGCCGAGAAGAGCGGGCTCGTCCGCTTCGCCGATGGCGGTCTCGACATCCACGGGCACTGCGCCATGCTCGACTACGGGGCCACCTCGCGCGACCTCACGCTCTCCGGCCCCGGGCCGGCGAGCGTCCGCGTGGAGGGGACGGGGCGGGGCGTGCTCGAGATCGTCCGGGCCGAGGTGAGCCTGGCGACGGGCATCGGGCACATCCCGGGGCCGGGCCTGGCCGTGGGCGAATCGGGCGAGGCGGGCGCGGGTCCGGCTCGCGCCTCGTGGACCGAGCAGGCGGACTTCGCCCTGCGCACGGCCGACGGGCGGCTCACCAACGCCGTGCGCCAGGCCACGCTGAGCGGGAACACGGAGCTCGCCAACGGCCGGCAGTCGCTCCGGAGCGGGTTCGTGCGCGCGGACTTCGAGCCGGGCGAGGGCCGTCCCAGCAATCTCGTCCGGCTCATCGCCGAGGGGCGCGTGCTGGCCCGGTCCCTGGTCGGCGGGGAGGAGCTGCACGCCGAGGCGCTCGACATCGGGTTCGCTCCGGCGCCGGCCGGACGCCGGAGCGCCGATCCCGATCCGACGATGCTCACGGCCCGGGGCGGGGTTCTGGCCTCGGGCCAGGGCGCGACGCTTCGCGCGGAGTTCCTGGAGGCTGACCTGGCCCGCGCGGAGGCCGAGGGCGACGAGGCGGGCGACGTGGTCGTCACGCGGGCGACCGCGCGCGAGGGCGTGCGGATCACGCGCGCCGACGGCATCGAGGCCGAGTGCGACGACCTCGAGGCGGACCCCATCGCGCAGATCGCGACCCTGCTGGGGGCGGACACGTTCGTGGCGCGCCACGGCACGCGGGTGGAGGGCTCGCAGCTGACCCTTCGCGGGCTGGAGCGGCGCCTGGAGGTCTTCGGGCCGGGCCGGTTCGGCCACTCGGAAGGGCGCGACAGCCCCGGGGAAGCGGGCGAGGAATCGCCGCGGATCACCGCGGTGTGGTCGAAGCGCATGACGTTCGATGACGCGGTCGGGCGGATCGAGTGCGAGGGAGACGCCGGCGCGACGGCCTCGCGCGGTCGACTCGAGCGGGACACGATGGCGGCCGAGCGCGTGGAGATCGACCTCGAGCCGCTGGACCCCGACGCGGCGCCGGGCGGGGAGGCGGGGCGCGGGGGTGATGCCCTCGGCGCCCTGGCGCCCGCCCTCGAGCGGAAGATCCTGGGCGCTCGCGCGTTCGGATCGATCCTGGATCGTCCGGCCGGTGTGGGGGGGCGCACCGCCAGCATGGAGTCGCGCCGGTACGGCGCGGACGCCGGGGCCCCCGACGGCCTGCGCCTGGAGCGGCTCTTCTTCGTGGAGGGACCGAAGCTCCTGGCCGACGAGGTCGCGGGGACGTTCGATGTGCCGGGCGCCGGGCAGATGGTCATCGTGGATGAGCGGGAGAACGCCCAGGCCGGTGCGCCGCCCCCCACGCCGGGCGGCGAGGGAGCGCCCTCGGCGCCGGGCGGGCCCCTGACGCTCGAGCCGGCCATGGCGCGCGGGCGCACGCTCTTCGAGTGGAAGGGATCGCTGCACGCGGATCGGGGGACGGGGGCCGTGGACCTCCTCCAGGGGGCCCGGCTGACGCACAAGGACCGCGCCGGCTCCGAGGCCATCACGACTCGGATCGAGTGCGAGCGTCTGAGCGCGGTCGTCGCCGGGCTGCGGACGGCGGGGGAGGCGATGGTCGACGGCGTCGAGCTCGTGTCGGCGACGGCCCGGGGGGGCGTCTACCTGCGGACGGGGACGCGCGAGCTCGCCGGAGAGACGATCGAGTACGACGCGCGCGCGGGCACCGCCGAGGCCACCGCCGCGCCGGGAGCCGTCGTCACCCTGTTCGATGCGGCGCGGGCGACGCCGATGACGGCGGCGCGGCTGTTCTGGAACCTGCGGACCAACGAGTTCGAGATACGGCAGCCGGGTCCGCTCGTGGTGCCGCGGTAGCCGGCTCTATCCGGGCTTACGGAACTCCACGACGAGCAGGAACCCGAGGGTGCGCTTGCACCACTCGTCGAGGGCCCGGGGGATCCACGGGACGTAGCGGTTCCCGGCCGAATCCTTGAACATGTGGCTGACGGCCAGGCGCGTGGGCGTGAGGCCGGCGCGACGGATCTCGCGCGCCAGCTCGCGCGGCCAGAAGTGGCGCTGGTAGTAGCCGTCCGTGAACAGCCCCTGCACCGTGTCGATCGTGTGGCCGCGGAACAGCCGGCCCTTGACCAGCAGCCACCAGAGCCCCTTGAGCCAGAAGCGGAGGCTGCGGCGGTTGTAGACCATGATCAGCCCGCGCCCCCCCGGACGCAGCACGCGGGCGACGTGGCGGAACGCCGCGGGCGTGTCGTGGCTGTGGTGGAGCACGCCCCACGAGAAGACGTAGTCGAAGCTCGCGTCGGGCAGGTCGAGCTTCTCGGCGTCCATTCGCTGCACGCGGACGGGCAGGCCGAGGATCGCGGCGTGTCGCGTGGCCAGGTCCACGGCGGTCTGGGTGAGATCGACGGCGGTCACGCGGGCGCCGTGCGCGGCGAAGCGGCAGGAGGCCGCGCCCGAGCCGCACCCGATCTCCAGCACATCGCGCCCGGAGAGGGAGGCGAAGTCGAGGTGTCGCGCGAGCCAGGGATTGTACTTGAGGAAGTCGTCCACCAGGCGCCGGATCTGCGCGGCATCGCCGAGCTCGCGACGGGCCCCCTCCCACCCGGCGTAGGTCATGGGCATGGACTCCCACCAGAGGCGGTTGCGCTCCTGGGGGTCCGGGGACGCCTCCGCGCCCTGGCGGGCGCGCAGCATGAGGTGCGTGTCCATCGATGGAGGTCCGGGTTCTCGTCGTCAGACATCGGTCCGATCGACGACCTTGTACCGCTCGCGCTCGCCGCGCCCGCGCAGGGGGTAGTCCTTGCGGAGCGGGTGGGCGGGGTAGTCCTCCCAGGTGAGGATGCGTCGGAGGTCCGGGTGGT
>CAYWOF010000055.1:11128-12572 GCA_964459825.1 uncultured Phycisphaeraceae bacterium
GGATCCCGAGCATGTCAAAGACCTCGCGCTCGGGCCATTCGGCCCCGGGCCAGAGGTCGGTGACGCTGTCGAGCCAGAGGGCCGGGTCCTCGACGATCCCGTCGGTCGGGAGCGAGGGGTCGAGGAAGGTCTTCACAAAGAACCGGTCGTCCCGGGCGTGGGACAGGAGGTTGTAGACCACGGCGAAGCGACCGATGGTCCGCGCCGGGTAGTTCAGGTAGTCGATCCCCGCGATGTCGGAGAGGAAGTTGAACGCGGCACGGGGGTCGTCGCGCAGGAACTGCAGCACGCCGTGCAGATCCGCCGGATCGACGACCAGGGTCGACTGGCCCCGGAACTCGGTCGCCCGAAGCGTCCGGCCCGGGAAGGCCGCCTTGACCAGCCCGAAGGCCGGGTGGTCGAGCTTGGGTGGCGCAGGCGGAGCAGCGACAGGGCCACGGGGCACGGGGGTGGGCTCGGGCATGGATGGTCCTTGGACGTGCGGGGGCAGCATCGTAGCGGGTGTGGGGTGGCTGATCGGGGGGCGCACATTCCGGTCGCCGCCCAGCCCTTGGGCGGTGAAGTTGGAGGAGGGGGGGTGGCGCGTCCGATAGCCTGACCCTCACCCAGGAGGTCCGTGCATGCTTCGGATGGGCGCCCTCGGGCGCGCTTCCGAGCCGCTGGAGAGCAGCTCGACATCGTCGCGATTGACCCGGGAGCAGGTCGTCGATCGCATCCTGAGCCTGAACCCGACCGCCTCGCGCGAGTACCTCTCCCAGTTCCGGGATGAGGCCCTCGGGCGATACCTGGACCACCTGACGGCGGCCAGCGAGCCGCGAGGCCGGGCCGCGCGCTGGATCCGCCCCGGGGACTCGCCCGCGATCACCTGGCGCCAGGCCCGCGTGTAGGCGTCAGGCATGGCGGCGACCTCCGGGCTTGTTACTGGACTCATCCCGGTAACCAAAACGTCCGATTCCACCCCGGATGGTGGTTGAAGGGCCCGGCGCCCGTGGTCCGATAAAGCGCCGCCGGGGCGTTCGGTTCCGGCAATCCCCGTGGGGCGGAGCCCGCGACGTCGGAGTTGGCTGTCTGCACGGAGGCTCCGCGATGAAGACTCGTGGCAACGGCACCCTGGATGGCCTCCCGCTGCTGACGCTGGTCGCCGGAAGCGTGGTGGGGATGGCCGGTTGCTCTACTCCCACGACCGGTCGGGCTGAGGCGCGTGGCACGCATTTGAGCGGCAGCTCTGGGAGCCGGCCCGGCGCGGCGACGCCCGCGCGAGTGGAACCGGGGCGCAACCCGATCGCCGAGGCCATCGCGCCAAGCCATCCCGAGAGCAAGTGGCGCCCGGCATCGGCTCCGGCGCAGGCTTCGCGGCAAAGCCGGACCGGCCTGTCCGAGATGAACCTGTATGGCGAACTCGCGAATCGGCCCCTGCCGGGCGGGTCGGAGGGCCGGGCCGACC
>CAYWOF010000056.1:0-5173 GCA_964459825.1 uncultured Phycisphaeraceae bacterium
TATCGGAGCTCGACCACGCGGGCCTGGCGCGGGTCGAGGCGTTCCAGCGCCCCGAGCGCCTCGTCCAGCGCCCTGACATCGACCCCGTTGTCGGGGTCGGTCCGGGGCCCGTTGATTCGTGCTTCGGCGCGGGCGCGCACGGCCGCGCCATGCCGGCGCGCGTGATCGACGAGGATGCGCCGGATCATGGTGGAGGCGACGGCGATGAACTGGGCGCGGCTGCCCCAAACGGCCTTATCCTGGGCCGCCAGCCGCAGATAGGCCTCGTGGACGACCGCTGTCGGGGGCAGGGTGTGCTCGCGCCGTTCGCGCTGCATGTGGTACGCCGCGAGGGCCCGCAGCTCCGCGTAGACGCGGTCCATCAGCGCGTCCGAATCCGCGGGCGCTTCGCGTCCCCCGGAAGCCGTGCCGATTGAGTCTGGCGTTACCACGACGCTCCTCCCGCGCGGAGTAGGGTGTGCACTCTACTCGACCCGCATCCGAACATGCCACGAACGCGTGAGCAATCCTTCATCCAGACTCGAGGGTGCGGGTGATCGGACCCGACGACGCGCGGCGGCGACCGCGATGGGGGTGCGCTCGGGCTAATACGCCTCGAACTCCTTTCCGAGGAGTCGAGCGGCGATTTTGAGCTTCATGATCTCGTCGGTCCCCTCATAGATGCGGCAGACGCGGACATCCTGCAGGTGGCGCATGGGGCGGTAGAGCTCGGACCAGCCGCGTCCGCCGAAGACCTGGACCGCGTGGTCGGCGGCCTCCCACGCCGCGTTGCTGGCGTGGAGCTTGGCCTCCGCCACGCGCAGGTCGGCCTCGGCCAGGAGGGCCCTGTCGTCGGGGTTCTCGTCGGAGGCCTGCTTGGCGAGGGCGGCGCGCTCGACCATGGCGTCGCTGGAGGCGCGGAGGACCTCGATGCGCGCGATGTGGTCCTGCACCAGCTGGTGCTTGCCGATGGGCTTGCCGTGCTGGCGGCGCTCGCGCGCGTAGCGCAGCACCTCGGCGAGGCAGTCCTCGATGGAGCCGAGGCACCCGGCCGCGACGGAGAGGCGCCCGGAGACGAGCGTGTGCATGGCGATGCGGAAGCCCTCGCCCTCGGCGCCGAGCAGGTTGGAGGCGGGGACGGGGTGGTCGGTCATCTGGAACATCGCGGTGTCGGCGGTGAACATGCCGGGCTTGGCGTGGAGGGCCTCCTTCTCGAAGCTCGCGCCGGCGGTGTCCACGATGAAGGCGCTCATGCGCCGCGCGGGGCCCGAGGCGCCGTCGGGAAAGGCGAAGACGATGATCGCATCGGCGAGCGTGCCGTTGGAGATCAGGTACTTGACGCCGCTGAGCGCGAACCCGGTCCCGGTGCGTCGGAAGACCGTGGTGCCCTCGAGCGGGTTGGAGCCGGCCTCGGGCTCGGTCAGGCCGAACGCGAGCGTGCACCGGCCGCGGCAGGAGAGCGGGAGGTAGCGCTGCTTCTGCTCCTCGGTGCCGTAGCGGATGATGGGATACTGCCCGATGGAGGTGTGGCCGGAGAAGAAGGTGCGCACGCCGGTGCCCTCGCGGTTGATGCGGGCGAGGGCGCGGGCGTAGGTGACGGCGTCGGCCGCGCGCCCGCCGTAGCGGCCTGGGACGGGCATGCCGAGGAGGTTGTGCTTGAGCGCCAGGGCCGCGATGGCCTCGTTGGGGCGGTGCTCGAGGTAGCAGAGCTCCTCGATGGGGCGGAGCTCGGTGCAATAGGCCTCGACATCGGCGAGGAGTCGGTGGGATTCGTCCGGGGTCATCGGCCTCTCCTTCGGTTCCCGCGGGGCGCGTGTCGGGCCCGGCCGGTCGCCCGACTCAGGGTGGGCGTCGCTCGCGATGGTGTGGGCGAGGGCCCACCCCGATCCGGGCTGGGGCATGGTAGAAGCCGACATGAGTATCCGCAATGAGATCGCGGTGGAGGTGGAGCCCGACCCCTACCGGCCTTCGTCAACTCCGTGGGGTTCCGGATGTCCCGCTAAAGGCCGCCGGCGCGCCGCCAGACGCGCGGGTCGCCCGCGAGTGGTTGGCCGGCGGGGTGGTGGCGAGCCCTTCGACCGGCGATGACCCCGTTAGCTCCGATCCGAGGAGGAATCGGGTTCGAAAGCACAGGAGATCGAGGGAGTCGAGCGTGCCGTCGCCGTTGAGGTCCGTGGCCGGGTCGCCGGCGGCGAAGCGGCGCTGGAAGCACGCGAAGTCGGCGATTGGGCGCCGGGGGTCCCGCGTGAGGTCGGGGGGGAGCGCCGGACCGGAGCCGTCGGCCGCGGTCGGCGCCGGGGGTGGGAGCGTCGTGCGGGAGGATGCCGGCCCGGGGTCCGCGCGCGGCGTGGTCGTTCCGGGCGTCGGCCCTTCCGGTTCGGGCCCAGGCTGGATCGCGCAGGCGATGCGGAGCGCGGCGACCATCGCGGGGACCAACATCAGACTCGTGATCGGGCGCGTCATGGCTCTGCTGCTCCAGAGGGAGCGAGTCGGCGGTGAACGGTCTCGGAACAAGGCGCCGCACGCTGGCGCGCGGCGGCGCCCGGAGGAGTGGTCACGGGACGGGGATGAACACGTACTTGAGCGCGCTGTTGGTCACGTCGTAGTAGGCGATGCCCATGCCGCCGGAGGGGTGGCGCGCGATGCTGGTGTACTGGCCCACGGTGGCGAGGTCGGTGGCCGACGGCGTGTCGAGGTTGGAGAGCAGGAACGTCCCCGAGACCAGCGGCACGCGGGCACGCCAGAGATCGCCGCCGGTGCCGGCGTGGTAGCTGATGACGGGGTTGCCGCCGGTGTTGAGCGCGATGGAGGTGTACTGGCCCCTCGTGCCGGCCTCATCGACCGGCGCGTTCATCCAGCCGCCGCAGGCGAGGACGAGCTCGCTCCACGCGATCCGCAGGTCGTTGGTCGTGTCGTCGAAGTAGCTGATGCGCGGCTTGCCCTCGGGGCTGACGGCGATGGAGGACCACTTGCCCCGATCGGGCGTGAGCGGATCGGGAAGGGGTGGGTCCACGAACTCCGGGCACCAGGGCACGACGACCGATCCGAAGGCGTGCTTGAGGGCCGCGTGCGACGCGTCGTAGTAACTGAAATGGACGCGGATGTTCTGGTTCGGGATGTTGTGGAGCGCGATGTCGCAGTACCGGCCGACATCGCCGACGGTATCGACGGGGATGGGCGCCGGATCCCACACGACGACGCCCGGCGCCGGCTGCAGGGCGCGAAGGTACATGAGGTCGTCGGTGGTCTCGTTGAAGAACGCGACGTGGAGGCTGTTGTCCCAGCCGATGGCGAGGGAGCTGTGCTTTCCCATGTTCGGGGCCCCGGCGCCGGCGATGACCGCGGGCGCCGACCAGGCACCCGTCGCCGGATTGCGCTTGCTGTACTTCAGCGCGGCATCGCCGGATGCCTTGTAATACGTGACGTGCACCCACCCCCACGAGTCGACGGCGCACGAGGCCCACTGCCACACGTTGCCGGCCGATTCGATCGTGACGAAGGCACCCCACGGGTCGCCGGGCAGAGGGCCGGCCTGGCGGCGGTACTTCAGGTTGTTGACCGGAACGCCCGAGGCGTCGGGCGTGGCATCGAAGTACACGACGTTGCCGACGCCGTCGAGGCCGTACGCGAGGCTGGTGTGCTTGCCGACGGCGCCCTCGTTCGCCGCGGTCGTCTGGCGTGCGTGGGCCGGTGCGACGCATAGCACCGTTCCTGCGCCGAGCGCGATCAAGATGAGTCGGCCGTGATTTCGAGTCCTGGGGGTCCGCATGGTGAATCTCCTTGCCAACCTGGATTGGGGTTCGTGACCGACGCGCGGCGGCCGGTCAGCGCCTCGGGTGCCGGGCGCCCGATTCCCGCCGGCCCCACCGCGCATCGGGGTGAGTCGAGCGACGAGGCGAACGAATCGGTGGGGCGGCCTCGCGACCGACCGCACCGGGGGTCCTGGTGCTTCACCAGGGTGGGAGGATGAACCGGGGCCAGTCCACCAGCGTCAGCAGAACGAGGATGCTGTCGAGTCCGATCATGGCCATCTCCTTTCGGGTCATCGAACTGGGTTGGTCCGGGCGGCGCACGCCGCCCCTATCGATCCAAGCGAGAGACTGTCGTCGGGGCCTTGGGCGCATCGCGTGTTTCGGGTGACGCGCGGTGGCCATCCGAGGGGCCGTTTCCAACTCGCCTACCGCGACCACCCGATGCGGCTGGGGGTGAGCACGGGCTCCCGGGCGTACTGCCAGGAGACGGGCCAGACACGCGAGGGACTGGACGCGCCGCCACTCCGAGGCTTCCGGCGTGGCGCCGGGGGCGAGGTGCGGCGGTGGGCCGCCGGCGAACGCAGCCCGAGCATGTGCAGCAGGTCATGGACGAGATCGCGCAGCATGGTGGGCCTCCTTTCGGGCCGTGGAATCACCGGGAGAACCTCCCGGGTCGGTTGGGGCGCGAGGTGGGCGTCAGGAAGCCGAGGCGCTCCAGGAACCGAGTTGCGTCATGCAACTCACCGGGCGAGAAGTGGGTGCCATCGCTCGGCGTCAGCGGGTCGCGTGGGGCGGGGCGGCCGGCCGGACCCACCGAGTGGGCCCGCATCACCAGCACCGCCTCGGCGGCCTCGAAGAGCCGGTTCGCATCCGGGTCGGGGGTGAACTCTTCCATGGCTGCCTCCTTGGTGGGGGGAGCCGGCGGCTCTGGTGCCGACCCGCATCACCCCTCACATGGGGGAGCGAGAACCCGGGGCGCGACCCTTGACTTCGCGCCGGCAACGCACGTCCGCTTGCGTCGGAAGGAGAATCCGACGAGAATGAACCGGCGGGCGGTGGTGGAGAACGATCCCGACCGACATGCCCCTCGGAGCACTCCCCATGGACCCCACGACGCTCGACCTGCTCGCCAAGGTTCGGGATGGGGACGCGGACGCCGCGGCACGACTCCTGCCGCTCGTGTACGAGGAGCTACGCCGGAGGGCGGGGGCGGCGATGGCCCACGAGCGTGCCGGGCACACGCTCACGCCGACGGCGCTGGTCCACGAGGCGTACCTGAGGGTGGCCGCGCCCGGGAAGATCGACTTCGTCGGGCGCACTCACTTCGCGGCGATCGCGGCGACGGCCATGCGCCGGGTCCTGATCGAGCACGCCCGGGCCCGGGCGGCGGACAATCGCGGGGGCGGGAGCGCCCGGGCCACGCTGCACACGACCTTCGCGCT
>CAYWOF010000056.1:5183-9895 GCA_964459825.1 uncultured Phycisphaeraceae bacterium
GGCCCCGGAGCCGCTTGACGTGCTGGGCGTGGATGAGGCGCTGACCCGGCTGGCGCAGCTCCACCCGCGTCAGGCGCGCCTGGTCGAGATGCGGTTCTTCGCGGGGCTGGAGATGGAGGAGGTCGCGCGGGCGCTGGGCGTCTCGCTCTCGACGGCCGAGGCGGACTGGCGGATGGCGCGGGCGTGGCTGCACCGGGAGCTGACGCGGTGAGGTGACGCGTGGATCCCGAGGCTCGGGGGCCATGCCCACCGGGGGCGACTAGAGCTATCGCCGGGTGACCGCCGCGACCGGCGCCCTACGGCATCGTGACCGTCTTCCACACTGTCCAGCCCGAACTCCCGCCGTTGTTGAAGGACCCGATCCGGTAGCGGTACATCCCCGCCAGGGTGATCGTCGTGTCGGTGAACATCGTGGCGTTGGCGCCGATCGCTCCGACGCCCACCGCGGTGGTCTCGACCCACGAGGTGCCGACCTTGCGCTGGCGCTGGATCGAGAACCCCTGCTCGAAGCCCGAGTTGTCGATCCACGTGAGCTTGACGTTGTGCCCGGCGCCCCCGGCGATCCACGCCGCGGCGAGCGCCGGCGGCTTGGCCGGCGTGACGACGAGATAGCCTGTCCAGGCGGAGCTTCCCGCGGCGTTGGTGGCGCGCACGGCGTAGCGCCACGAGCCGCTCCCCGGGCTCTGCTCCCAGGAGGCGGGAGACCCGCTGCCCGGAACGGCCGGCGCGGGTCCGACGATGGTCGTACCGGTCCAGGTCCCGGCGGGCTTGCTCTGTCGCTGGAACTCGAACTGCGTCTCGCAGGGCGAGTTGTCGGTCCAAGTGACCCGCGCCACGCCGGGCGAGGGCTCGGTGACCGACACGATCGTGGGGACCGCGGGAGGGAGGGCGACGATGGCGTAGACGTGCGCGGATCCCGCATCCGTGACGGTCTGTCGATCGTCCTCTTCCGCCCCGGCCACAATCGTCCCTCCGGCGAGCGCGATCGACAGGCCGAAGCCGTCACCCGCGCCGGCGCCCGGGGGCGTGAGCTTGGAGAGCTCCGTCCACGCACTCTCGGCCCGGGCGAACACGTGCGCCGAGCCCGAGTCCGCGCCGGCGGACGTGTTGTCTCCCGGCGCCCCGACCACGGCCGTGTCGCCGTCGAGCGCGACCGCGCTCCCGAACTCATCGCCGGTCGCTCCGTCCGAGGCCTCGAGCTGGGCCTGCTGGCTCCAATCCACCAGGGTGGTGAAGGGAATCGGCCCGTACTCGAAGACGTACGCCGAGCCCGCGTCGGCCCCGGCCGACGTGTCGTCCTGGGGCGCCCCGACCAGCGCGTAGTCGCCCGAGATCGCGACCGAAGTGCCGAACCGGTCGCCCGCCGCCCGATCGACGGCGATGAGCTTCTTCTGCTGTGGCCAGCTCGTCAGGCTCAGGCGCTCGAAGACGTACGCCGCACCCGCGTCCGCTCCGCTCGGCAGGTCGTCCCCGACCGCGCCGACCACCGCCCGGTCGCCGTCGATCGCCACGGAGAACCCGAAGGCGTCGAGGTCGTCGCCATCGGAGGCGAAGAGGTGATCCCGCTCCGGCCACGAGACGGCTCCGGTGCCGATATCGACCGAGCGGCTGAACACGTAGGCCGAGCCGGCGCCCGGCCCGTCCGGCGTGTCGTCGCCCTGGGCTCCGATCACGGCGGTGGTGCCATCGATGGCGACGGAGCAGCCGAACAGGTCGCCCGCGGCCCCATCGGCCGCGGTGAGCTTGGCCTGCTGCGCCCAGGCGGTTCCGGAGCGCTTGAAGATGTACGCCGAGCCCGCGTCCGACCCGCCCGCCGTGTTGTCGCGGTAGGCGCCGACCACCACCGTGTCGCCGGCGATCGCCACGGCGCACCCGAAGAAGTCGGTCGGCGCGCCGTCCGACGCCGTCAGGCGCGCCTGCAGGCTCCACACCGATCCGGCGCGCGTGAACACGTAGGCCGCCCCCGCGTTCGACCCCGCGGGCGTGTCCTCTCCGTACGCCCCAATCACCGCCGTGTCGCCGTCCACGGCCACGGCGTGTCCGAACAGGTCGTACGCGGCGCCGTCCGCCGCCGTGAGCTTGGCCTGCGGCGTCCAGGTCGTGCGCGAGCGTGTGAACACATAGGCCGAGCCCGCGTTCGTGCCTCCCGGCGTGTCATCCAGATACGCCCCGACCATGGCCGTGTCGCCGTCGATCGCGACGGAAACGCCGAAGCTGTCGCTCGCCGCCCCGTCCGCGGCGCTCAGCCTTTTCTGCTGCGTCCACAGCGTGCCCGAGCGCACAAAGACGTACGCCGAGCCCGCGTCCGTTCCCCCCGCCGTGTTGTCCCCGGAGGCGCCGACCACCACGGTGCCCCCGTCGATCGCGACCGACCCGCCGAAGTAGCCGTTCAGGGCGCCGTCCGAGGCCAGCAGCTTGGCCTGCTGGGACCACAAGCTCCCCGGCGTGACGAAGACGTAGGCCGCACCGACGTTCGCGGTGACCACCCCATCGCCCGCGATGGCCCCGACGACCGCCGTGTCACCCGAGATCGCCACGGAACTTCCGAAGTGGTTCTCTGGCGCGCCGTCCGAGGGCTCGAGCGGGGGCTGCGGGGACCACTCCGTGCCGAATCGTGCGAAGATGTGCGCCGAACCGGAGTCGGGTCCCGCGGCCGGCGTATCATCGCCGGGCGCCCCGACGATCACCCTGTTGATCGCCATCGCCACCGAAGCGCCGAAATGGTCGTTCGCCGCCGCGTCGGACGCCCGGAGCGTGGCCTGCAGCGTCCATGTCGGGTCCGTGCGCGTGTAGATCTCCACGCCACCGGCGTCCACCACCGCCGTGCCGGGCGGGATCACCGACGGGATGTCGTCGTACGGTGCTCCGATCGCGAGGGTGTCGCCCGAGAGGGCCACCGAGAGGCCGGTTCCGTCATTCCCGCTGACGGCGACAACCTCTCCCGCCAGGACGGCCTGCTGTGTCCACGAGCCGCCCGAGCGCACGAACACGACGACGCGACCCCCGATCACGGGGCCCCCGCCGGTGGCGACCGCGATCGTGTCGCCGGAGATCGCGACCGATCGCCCGAACCCATCCGGCCAGGTCGTGCCGGGAGGGGTCAGCTCAGCCTGCTGCGTCCACACGCCGCCCGCTCGAGTGAACACGTACGCGGCGCCGGCGGCGAAGGGACTGCCGATGGCCCTGTCCCCGGGAGCGCCCACCACGGCCGTGTCGCGGTCGAACGCGATCGCGTAGCCAAGGTGATCGTCCACGACATCGCCGCTCGCGAGGAGTTGCGCGATGTGCGATGCGCTCGTGCACTGGGCCGCGGCGGGCGTCCCCCAGAGTGTCACGACCAGCAGACCCGCACCGATGAGACCTCGCACCGCCATGACCCGCTCCTTTCTCCTGACCGGCTCGGCACCTCCCTGCCGCAGCTCGTTGCCTAGGGCACCGTGATCTGCGCCCAGCCCGTCCACGCCGAGGTCCCGCCGTTGTTGAACGCCTGGACGCGATAGCGGTACTGGCCCGCGAGCGCGATCGTCGTGTCGGTGAACGAGATCGCGTTGGCGCCGATCGCGCCGACGCCGAGGGCGGTGGTCTCCGTCCATGAGGTGCCCACCTTGCGCTGGCGCTGGACGTTGAAGCCCGCCTCGAAGCCCGACTTGTCGATCCAGGTGAGCTTCACGTACCGCCCGGTCGTTCCGCCGGCCAGGATCGTCGCGAGCGATGACGGCATCGCCGGCTTGACCACGAGGTAGCCCGTCCAGGCGGAGACACCCGTGTCGCTGGCGGCGCGGATGCGGTACCGCCACGAGCCGCTCCCGGGCGATTGCTCCCACGTGCCGGTGGTTCCCGAGCCCGCCAGGGCCGCGATGGGGCTGAAGGTCGTCGTCCCGGTCCAGGCCGTGCCCGGCTTGCTCTGGCGTTGGATCTCGAACCCGGTCTCCACCAGCGAGTTATCCCGCCAGGTGACCCGGGCCACACCGGGAGAGGGCTCGGTCGCGCTCAGGATGGTGGGAGCCCGCGGGACGGGCGCGAACAGGTGTGCCGAGCCCGCGTTCGTTCCCTTGGATGTGTCGTCGTACGGCGCACCGACCAGCACCTGAGCGCCGTCGAAGGCCACGGCCGATCCGAAATAGTCGCTCGGCCCCATGGCGGCAACGGTGAGCTGGGCCCCCTGGGTCCACGCGCCGGCATCGCGAACGAAGACGTACGCCGACCCGCCGAGGCTCCCCGAGGCGCCGCCGGAGAGCGCGCCGACGACCGTCCGATCGCCCACGATCGCCACGGCGGACCCGAAGTAGTTCGCCGCGCCGCCGACCGTGGGTGCGAGCTTCTGTTCCTCCGTCCAGTCCTCGCCGGCGCGAGTCAGGACGTACGCCGAGCCCGCGTCCGATCCCGCCGTCGTGTCGTCGGCCCGGGCGCCCACGACGAGGGTGTTCGCCGAGATCGCGACCGCGACGCCGAAGGCGTCGGCGGCGGCCCCGTCCGAGGCGACCAGGGCCTCCTGTTCGGACCACTCCCCGCCCGCGCGGACGAACACGTACGCCGCCCCCGCCCCCGCCCCGGCGCCCGTGTCGTGGTCGGGTGCGCCGGCCACGAGCGAGCTGCCCGAGAGGGCCACGCTGGTGCCGAAGGCGGCGTAGTCCTGGCGGTCCGACGGCTCGAGCGCCGCCTCCTGACTCCATGACGCCGTGCCGGTGAAGAGGTCGATGGTGCGTTTGAAC
>CAYWOF010000056.1:9905-12570 GCA_964459825.1 uncultured Phycisphaeraceae bacterium
GCCCGCGAGGGTCGCGCCGGCGCCCGTGGTGTGCCCGGGCGCGCCGATCACGGCCCGGCCGCTCTCCAACCCCACGGCGATGCCAAAGGCGTCGCTCGCCGCCGCGTCCGACGCCGTGAGCTTGGCCTGCTGGGCCCACGTGGATCCCGAACGGGTGAAGATGTAGGCGGACCCCGCGTTCGCTCCCGCCGAGGTGTCATCGCCCAGCGCACCCACCACCACGGTGTTGCCATCGATGGCGACAGCGCATCCGAACTGGTCGTTCGCCGCGCCATCGCTCGCCAGGAGCTTCGCCTGCTGGGTCCAGGCCGTGCCCGACCTGACGAAGATGTAGACCGCTCCCGCATCCGTTCTCGGGTTGGACAAGCCATTGTCGTCGTACCGAGCCCCAACGACCACCGTGCTCCCATCCACGGCGACGGCGAATCCGAAGCGGTCGTCGGGCGCTGCATCGCCCGCGAGAAGCTCCTTCACGCGAACCAACTCCAGGTCCTGGGCGTGCGCACCACCCGGCCCGAGGATCACCGCCACCACCACCGCCCGGAAGAGACTTCGCCGCACCATGGTTCGCTCCTTTACCGCTGTCTCGATCACCGTGCCGTAGCCACCCCGATGCGCCAGGCTGGAGCGTGGTGGTTGACCCAGGAACCCGCGGGGGCGGGGGGGATCAACCTCCGCTAATCTCCATAGACCAGGAGCGAGCCCGTTCGGATGCGCCCTTGGCGAAAAGCGCGAGATCCGGCGCGGCCTGGTACGAACGAAGCGCGAATCGAGGAGGCGAGCGGCCTCGGCCGTGCGGTGAACGGCCAAGGGGCGACGCGGTGCGCTGTCGGGCGCCCCGGTTCCACCGTGGGTCGAGAACGCGGAGTTGATGGCGCGGTGGAAGTGAGCGGGCCGCCTGGCGGGCCGCGACCCGACGGGAGTCGAGCGCCCTGGCTTCGAGGGGCCGTGCGCGGGCAAGAGCCCCCGCGCCCGAGCGAACCGCGTCGGGCGCGAGGGCTCGGTGAGATCACCAGTTCCGGGCGTACTTGAGCCGCCCGTTGGTCACATCGAAGTAGCTGATGTGTGCCCCGCCCGCCCCGTCGAGGCCGATCGAGGTGTGCTGACCGACCACGTCGGCCGTGCTATCGACCGTCTCGAACTCCCATAGACCGGCGCCCACGCGCCGGACGTACAGCAGGTTCCCGTTCGTCTGGTCGTAGTAGCTCACGTGGAGGACGGGCACTTCCATCTGGGCCCCCAGGGGGCCGATCGGAACCAGCTTGTACCCGACCGCCAGCGAAGCGAACTTCCCCACGTTCCCGCTGACGGGATCGTGCACCATTGCGCTGGTCCAGCCGGAGCTGGTGCGCGTCGCCAGCTTGAGCCGTCCGCCGCCCGAGCCGTCGTAGTACGCGATGTACACGACGCCGTTCCGCTGCCCGATCGCCGTCTGCTGATTGACGGTCGCCCCCGTGTCCACGGCCGTGTCCGTCCATGTCGACCCCACCTTGCGGGCGTAGCGGAGGTCGTCCGCCGTGTCGTCGATATAGGAGATGTGCACCACGTCGCCGGCATCGATGGCGATCGACGTGTACTTGCCCACGTCGCTTCCGGCGGCCGCTGCGGAGGGCACGGTCTCGTTGGTCCAGGTGTTCGACCCCGTGCGCACCGCGTGGCGCAGAACCTTGCCTGATGCGGCGTAGTAACTGACGTGGGGTCGGCCCGCCGAGTCGAGGGCGATGGAAGCGAACTGGCCCAGGTCGGCGTACACCGCAAAGGCGATCGTCTCCGACACGTCGACCGGGAACTCCGCCTCGGGATAGTCGCGCCGCAAGTACATGAGCTTCTTGGAGTTCCGGTTGTAGTAGCAGATGTGGAGCCGGCCCTCGACATCCAGCGCGATGTCGCTGAACTCGCCGATGTTGCTGCTCGAGACCTCGCCGAGGACGGTGCTGGCTTGTACCAGTCCGCTCGGCCACACCTTCGCACGGCCGAGCCCGAGGTCCTTCCAGGCGCTGGCGTAGATGTAGTGGCTGATCCAAGCCTTGCCGCCGGGTTCGACCGCGATCCCCGTGTACTTGCCGAAGCCCGTCAGCGGCAGGCCGTCCTCGGGCCAGCACACCGCGACGGTGGGCCAGTCTCCGAGGGCCGACCCGGCCACGGCGAGGGCCCCCAGGATGGCGCCGGCGCGCGCCAGAGCGCGCGACGAAGGGCCGGCGCACACACGACTCGGCTGGACAGTTCTCATGGCTTGGTCTCCTGGCAGCGGCCGCGGGGCGGCCGGACTCGGGGCGGCGAGCCCGCGACGCCGCGAGCTTGCACCGCCCCCGGGGATGAGCGACAATGGCGTGCACCGGCCTTGGCGTCTCGCCGGTGCGCCGACGTGCGATGTCCTCGGCAGGTGCGGCCCAGTGGGGCGAGCGGGCGCACCCCCGATGGGAGCCTCGTGCCATGACCCCCGAGCGCTACGAACGCGTGCACCGGACCTTCGAGGCGGCGCGGGCCAAGCCGCCACCCGAGCGTCCCGCCTTTCTGGAGGCGGAGTGCGCGGGCGACGACGAGCTCCGGCGCGAGGTCGAATCGCTCCTGGCACACGATGTGCTCGCCGCGTCCGCCATGCCCACCGTGGGGATGGGCCCGATCGTGCGAGAGACCGTGCGGCACCTTCCCGAGGCGGAGCTGC
>CAYWOF010000057.1:0-12558 GCA_964459825.1 uncultured Phycisphaeraceae bacterium
GTCCTGCCCATCGACGACAACATCGCCCCGGACGGACGCGTGATGGAGATGCTCTCCGAGCACCAGTGCCAGGGCTGGCTCGAGGGATACCTGCTCACGGGACGCCACGGCTTCTTCAACTGCTACGAGGCGTTCATCCACATCATCGACTCCATGTTCAACCAGCACGCCAAGTGGCTCAAGGTGTGCAACCACATCGGCTGGCGCCGACCCATCGCGTCGCTCAACTACCTGCTCTCGAGCCACGTCTGGCGCCAGGACCACAACGGCTTCAGCCACCAGGACCCGGGCTTCATCGACCACGTCGTCAACAAGAAGGCGGAGATCATCCGCGTCTACCTGCCCCCGGACGCCAACTGCCTCCTCCACGTCACCGACCAGTGCCTCCGCAGCCGCGATCTGGTCAACGTGATCGTCGCCGGGAAGCAGCCCGCCCCGCAGTGGCTCACCATGGACCAGGCCATCAAGCACTGCGAGGCCGGCATCGGCATCTGGGAGTGGGCCAGCAACGACAAGGGCGGCGAGCCCGACGTGGTCATGGCCTGCTGCGGCGACGTGCCCACCCTCGAGACGCTCGCCGCCGTCGACCTCCTCCGCCGCCACATCCCGGAGATCCGGATCCGGGTGGTGAACGTGGTGGACCTGATGACGCTCCAGCCCGCGAGCGAGCACCCGCACGGCCTCTCCGACCACGACTTCGACGTCCTGTTCACCCGCGCCAGCCCCATCGTGTTCGCCTTCCACGGCTACCCCTGGCTGATCCACCGCCTGACCTACCGGCGCACCAACCACCAGAACCTGCACGTCCGTGGCTACAAGGAGGAGGGCACCACGACCACGCCCTTCGACATGTGCGTGCTCAACGACCTCGACCGCTTCCACCTCGTCGGCGACGTGATCGACCGGGTGCCCACGCTCGGCTCCCGCGCCGCCTACGCCAAGCAGGCCATCCGCGATGCCCTCATCGAGCATCGGCAGTACATCACCCGTCGCGGCGAGGACGACCCGCGGATCCTGGGCTGGAAGTGGGGCGGCGCGCGGGAAGGCCCCGGGGCGCGCAGCTCGACGGAGGGGGACAACGTCTGACCGGGATCGCTCGGCCGTGAGACCCCGACGAAGGAGAGCCCGCGTTGACGCTCGACGTGGAACAGGTCACCAGGCTCGTCGGCCTCGTGTTCGTCGTCACGAGCATGGCGTCGGCCGGGCTCGGCGTCCCTCCCGGCGAGGTGGCCGGGCAGCTCCGACGCACGCGCCTCGTCGCGCTCGCGCTGATCGCCAACTTCGCCCTCGCGCCGCTCATCGCCTGGGCCGTCGCGCGCCTCCTCCCGATCGAGCAGGGCTACGCCATCGGGCTGCTCCTGGTCAGCGGCGCGGCGGGCGCTCCCCTGCTCCCGAAGATCTCCGAACGCGCGCGCGCCAACGTCCCGTTCGCCATCGTCCTCATGATGCTCCTCGTCGCAGGGACCGTCCTCTTCCTGCCCCTGGTCATGCCCTCCATCCTCCCGGGGTTCCAGGCCGGCGCCGGCGAGATCGCACTCCCCCTCCTGGTCTTCATCCTCGTGCCCCTGGCCGGCGCGATGCTCGTGCGCGCCCGCTGGGAGGCGGCGGGCCGGCGCGCCGAGCCGGTCCTGAGGCACGCGTCGGACCTCAGCCTCGTCGCGTTCGTCGTGCTCGTGCTCGCGACGCACCTCGACTCGCTCCGGGGGGCGCTCGGCAGCGGCGCGATCCTCGCGGCCGTGCTCTTCGTGGGCCTCTCGGGGGCCGCCGCGTACGCCGTCGGCGGGCCCGGGCCCGACACGCGGCGCGTGCTGGCCCTCGGCACGGCGCAGCGCAACATCGCCGCGGCCCTCGTCACGGCGGACCGGAGCTTCTCCGAGCAGCCCAACGTCGTGGTCATGATCCTGGTCACGGATGTCGTCTCGCTGGTCGCGCTCTTCACGGCCGCCCGCGTGTTCCAGAGGAGCACGCCACCGGCCACGGCGGCCGGCCCGGCTCCCCCCGCGTCGGGGCGCGCGGAGCCATCGGGAGTGCGCGCGTGAACCCCCCACGCCCGGCCGCCCCCCGAGTGCATGGAGCCCGCGGTGGCTGACGCCCTGCTCATCCTGAACGCCGGATCGTCGAGCCTCAAGTTCTCGGTGTTCGCCGCCAGCGGCCACCCCGAGCTCGTCCTCCGGGGCCAGCTCGAGGCCCTCGGCACCTCCCCGCGCTTCCGGGCTCTGGATGCCGGCGGACGCCCGGTAGGGGAGCGGGCCTGGGAACCGGGGCGCCCCCTCGGCCATGCGGGGGCGATCGAGTTCCTGCTCTCCTGGGGCCGGGCCGAGGGCCTGCGCGGGCACACGGTCGTCGCGGCCGGGCACCGCGTGGTCCACGGCGGCTCGGAGTTCGCCCGCCCCGAGCGCATCGACGGCGCGGTCCTGGCCCGCCTCGAGGCGCTCGTGCCGCTGGCGCCCCTCCACCAGCCGCACAGCGTGGCCGCGATCCGGGCGGTCGCGGGATTGGCCCCGGACCTTCCGCAGGTCGCCTGTTTCGACACCGCGTTCCACCGCACCCAGCCCGCGATCGCCCAGATGTTCGCCATCCCCCGTGCGTACACGGAGGCCGGTGTCCGACGCTACGGGTTCCACGGCCTCTCGTACGAGCACATCGCCTCCGCGCTCCCCGCGTTCGATGCGCGGGCCGCCGCGGGGCGAACCATCGTCGCCCACCTCGGCAACGGCGCCAGCCTCTGCGCGTTGCACGCCGGGCGGAGCGTCGCGACGACGATGGGCCTGAGCGCGCTCGACGGTCTGGTGATGGGGACGCGTTGCGGGGCGATCGATCCCGGAGTTCTGATCTACCTCGCGCGTCGCGAGGGCCTGTCCATGGACGAGATCCAGCGCGTCCTGCACGAGCAATCGGGCCTGCTCGGCGTCTCCGGCATCTCCGGCGACATGCGGACGCTCCTGGCCAGCGATGCCCCCAGCGCCCGCGAGGCCGTGGACCTGTTCGTGTATCGCGCGGCCCGCGAGATCGGGTCCATGGCCGCGGCCCTGGGCGGGCTCGACGCCATCGTGTTCACCGGCGGCATCGGCGAGAACGCCCCGCCCATCCGGGCGGCGATCGGCCGGGCCTCGGCGTGGCTGGGCGTCGAGCTCGACGAGGCGGCCAACGCCCGCGCCGGACCGCGGATCAGCCGGGAGAACGCCCGCGTCTCGGCCTGGGTCATCCCCACCAACGAGGAGCTCACGATCGCCCGGCACACCATGCGCGTGCTCTCCGGGACACCCCATTGAGCGAACAACGGGCGCGGGCGGCGAACGCCCCCGCGATCCACCCAAGGAGTCACCGATGTCGAACACCGGAAGGGCGGGCCAGGGCCCGGGGCTGGTCAGCCTCGCCGATGAGGAGGGCGTCAGGGAGATCCTCTCCACAACCGTCATGGGCCTGTGGGACATCGTCAACAACCTGACGCGGCTTCGGCCGTCCAGGCGCGAGCGCTACCGCGTCGCCATCTTCGGCTCGGCGCGGGCCACGCCGGGGACCCCCGTGTACGAGGAGGTCAAGCGCGCCGCCGCGGCGTTCACCGGGATGGGCTGCGACATCGTCACCGGCGGAGGGCCCGGGCTCATGCAGGCCGCGAACGAGGGGGCCGCGAGCGTCGGAAAGCCCGAGCGATCGATGGGCATCCGGGTCGATCTCCCCTTCGAGCAGGAGGTCAACCCCTTCGTGGAGCTGGCCTTCGAGCACAAGACCTTCTTCAGCCGGCTCCACCACTTCGTCATCGCCTCCGACGCCTTCGTCGTCGTCCCCGGGGGGATCGGCACGGTGCTCGAGATGCTCATGATCTGGCAGCTCCTCCAGGTGCGCCACGTCGAGAACGTCCCGCTCATCCTCGTCGGGAAGATGTGGACGGGCCTGGTCGAGTGGGCCAGGACCAGCATGCTCGACCCGCGCCTCCAGCTCGCGAGCCCGCCGGACCTGGATATCCCGCGCTGCCTCGGCACGGCCGATGAGGCCATCGCCCTGGTGCGCCAGCTGCACGGCGCCTGGCTCAAACGCCAGGGCCCGTCCCCCGGCGCGGGCGCGATCCCGTCCCGCGACGGCGCCCCGGGAGGCAGACCATGAGCCGCTCCACGTCCCCCCGCGTGCCCGCGCAGGCGCCACCTCCGCCCGCCCCCTTCGACGGCGCCGCGGAGGGCTATCGCCGCCACCTCACGCTCGACGCCGTCATCCCGGAGGCCGCGGCCGACAGCCGGCGCCGGTACGAGGCCCTCGCCCGCACCCTCCGCGATCTGATCGCGCCCCGCTGGCTGCGCACCCAGGAGGCCCACGATCGCGCCGATGCCAAGCGCGTCTGTTACCTCTCGATGGAGTTCCTCCTGGGACGATCGCTCCGGGGCAACATCGCGAACCTCAACGCCCGAGCGATCGTCCGCGAATGCCTCGGCGCGGGCGCCGAGCGCGAATGGGACGCGCTCGTCGAGTCCGAGCCCGACGCCGGACTCGGCAACGGCGGCCTGGGGCGCCTCGCGGCGTGCTTCCTCGAGTCGCTCGCCACGCTGGAGATCCCGGCCTTCGGCTACGGCCTCCGCTACGAGTACGGCATCTTCCGGCAGGCCATCCAGAACGGGTACCAGGTCGAGCGCCCCGACCGCTGGCTGGCCCGCGCCGACCCCTGGGAGGTCGCGCGTCCCGAAGAAACCGTGACCGTGCCGATCGGCTGCTCGTTCCGCCTCGAGGGGTCCGCCCTCCGGGCCGAGCCCGGACGCCCGATGCACCTGGTCGGAGTCCCCTTCGATCGGCCCATCGTCGGATTCGGCGGGCGGACGGTCAACACGCTGCGGCTCTGGAGCGCATTCCCCACCGACGAGTTCGACTTCGGCGAGTTCAGCTCGGGCGACTTTGTCGGCTCCATCCTCGACCGCATGGTCGCCGAGACGGTCACCCGCGTGCTCTACCCCGACGACTCCACCGTCGCGGGCCAGGGCCTCCGCTTCCTCCAGGAGTACTTCCTCGTCTGCTGCTCCGTCGCCGACATCGTCCGCCGCTTCCGCCGCCGCAACCCCGACTGGAGCGCCCTTCCCGACCGGGCGGCCATCCAGCTCAATGACACGCACCCGGCTTTGGCCGTGGCCGAGCTGGTGCGCGTCCTGCTCGACGAGGCCGGCCTCGAGTGGGAGGCGGCGTTCGACATCGCGCGCCGGACGCTCGCGTACACCAACCACACGCTGCTCCCCGAGGCGCTCGAGAAGTGGCCCGTGCGGTTCCTGGAGGTGATCTGCCCGCGCCTGCTCGAGATCCTCTACGAGATCAACCGACGCTTCCTCGACGACGTCCGCGCACGCTTCCCGGGCGACGAGGACCGGGTCCGCCGTGTGAGCCTCATCGAGGAGGGGCCGCAGCGCCAGGTCCGTATGGCCCACGTGGCGGTGGTGGGCACCCACAGCACCAACGGCGTCGCGCGGATCCACTCCGACCTGCTGCGCGACCGGGTCCTCGCCGACTTCGCCGGGCTCTTCCCCGAGCGCTTCAACAACAAGACCAACGGCGTGACGCCCCGGCGATGGCTGGGCCAAGCCAATCCCGAGCTCGCCGCGCTCATCACCGAGTCCATCGGCGACGGCTGGATCACCGACCTCGATCGCCTCCGGGAGCTCGCCCCCCTGGCCGGCGACGGCGCGTTCCGCGAGCGCTTCCGCCGCACCAGGCGGAACGCCAAGATCGCCTTCGCCGACTGGCTGGCGGCCACGACGGGGCAGATCGTGGACCCCGACTCGCTCTTCGACTCCCAGATCAAGCGGATCCACGAGTACAAGCGTCAGCTCCTCAACGCCCTCCACGTCGTCATCCTGTACAACCGGCTCCGCGCCGACCCGGCGATCGATGTCCCGTCCCGCACGTTCTTCTTCGCCGGCAAGGCCGCGCCCGCCTACCGCCTCGCCAAGCTGATCATCAAGCTCATCGGCAGCATCGGCGCGACCCTCGAGGCCGACCCCGCCATCCGCGGGCGCCTCCGCGTCGTCTTCGTCCCCAACTACAGCGTCTCCGTCGCCGAGCGCCTCATCCCCGCCACCGACGTGTCGGAGCAGATCTCCACCGCCGGCTACGAGGCCAGCGGCACCGGCAACATGAAGTTCATGATGAACGGCGCCCTCACCATCGGCACCCGCGATGGGGCCACCATCGAGATGGCCGATGAACTCGGTCCCCCCGCGGGCGGGCGCGACATCTTCCTGTTCGGGCTCACCGCCGCGCAGGTGCAGGAATCCCGCGCCTGGTACAGCCCCCGCTGGCACTACGACCACGACCCGGAGACCCGCGCCGCCCTCGACACCATCTTCGCCGACCACTTCAACCCCGACGAGCGCGGCATCTTCGCCCCGATCCGCGAGACCCTCCTCGAGCGCGGCGATCCCTACATGCACCTGGCCGACCTCAACTCGTACGCCGACGCCCACGCCCGGCTCGGCGCCCTCTACACCGATCGCGAGGCCTGGGCCCGCGCGGCGATCGCGAACGTCGCGGCCTCCGGCCGGTTCTCCAGCGATCGGACCATCCGGGAGTACGCCGCGGAGATCTGGGACGCGCGCCCCTGCCCCCCCGTGTGATCCCACGCGTCCGGGCTCCACCCGACGGAGACCTACCGATGACCCTGCTCCAGCACCGGCCACCCCAGCGCACCAGGCACGCACCGGCCATCGTTCCCGGCGAGGCTGCCCCGATCGGCGCGACCGTCTCGGGCTCGGGCGTCAACTTCAGCGTCTTCTCCCGGCACGCCAGCGCGATCGAGCTGCTCCTCTTCGACCATGAGGACGATGCGCGCCCCGCCCGCGTCATTCCGATCGACCCGGCCACGCAGCGCACCTACCACTACTGGCACGTGCTCGTCCCCGGCGTCCGGCCCGGACAGGTCTACGCCTACCGCGTGCAGGGCCCGGCGGACCCCTCGCGAGGCGTTCGCTTCGATCCCGCCAAGGTCCTCCTCGACCCGTACGGGCGCGCCGTGGTGGTCCCCCGCGCCTACCGGCGGGCCGCCGCGGCCGAGCCGGGCGACAACGCCGCCGTCGCGATGAAGAGCGTCGTGGTCGATCCCACGGCGTACGACTGGGAGGGCGACTCGCCCCTCCGCCGTCCCTCCTCGCAGACCATCGTCTATGAGATGCATGTCCGCGGCTTCACCCGCCACCCCAACTCGGGCGTGCCGGAGGCCAGGCGCGGCACCTACGCCGGCCTGATCGACAAGATCCCCTACCTCCAGGACCTGGGAATCTCCGCCGTCGAGCTGCTCCCCGTGTTCCAGTTCGACGCCCAGGACTGCCCCCAGGGCGACGGACGCACCAACTACTGGGGCTACCAGCCCGTCTCGTTCTTCGCGCCCCACCAGGCCTACAGCTCCCGTCGCGACCCCCTGGGACCGGTGGACGAGTTCCGTGACATGGTCAAGGCCCTGCATCGCGCCGGCATCGAGGTCATCCTCGACGTCGTCTTCAATCACACCACCGAGGGTGGCGAGGCGGGTCCCACGCTCTGCTTCAAGGGGTTCGACAACCCGGTCTACTACATCCTCGAGGCGGGCGGCGCCCGCTACGCCGACTACAGCGGGTGCGGGAACACCCTCAACGCCAACCACCCCATCGTCCGGCGACTGATCCTCGACAGCCTCCGCTACTGGGTCCGGCACATGCACGTGGACGGCTTCCGCTTCGATCTCGCCTCGATCCTGGCCCGCGACTCCTCGGGCCATCCCCTCGCCAACCCCCCGGTCCTCTGGGACATCGAGTCGGACCCGGTGCTCGCCGGGACCAAGCTCATCGCCGAGGCCTGGGACGCCGCCGGGCTCTACCAGGTGGGCAGCTTCGTCGGCGACAGCTGGAAGGAGTGGAACGGGCGCTTCCGCGACGACGCCCGCGCGTTCTTCCGGGCCGAGCCCGGCTCGCTCAGACGCTTCGCCGACCGCCTCATCGGAAGCCCCCAGATCTACAGCCACAAGCGCCGCGAGGCCGAGCAGAGCGTCAACTTCGTCACCTGCCACGACGGGTTCACGCTCAACGACCTCGTCTCCTACGAGCGCAAGCACAACCACGCCAACGGCGAGGAGAACCGCGACGGCGGGGACGACAACCGCAGCTGGAACTGCGGCGTCGAGGGGCCCTCGGACGATCCCGCCGTCGAACGCCTGCGCGAGCGCCAGATCCGCAACTTCTTCACGGTGACCATGCTCTCCCTGGGGATGCCCATGATCCTCATGGGCGATGAGGTCCGGCGCACCCAGGGTGGCAACAACAACGCCTACTGCCACGACAGCGAGCGGACCTGGTTCGATTGGTCGCTGGTCGACCGGCACGGCGCCCTCCTGCGGTTCGTGTCCTTGCTCAACGAGCGGCGTCTGCTCCGCACCACCGCCGTCGAGCCCGGGCGCGCCACTCTGGACGACCTGCTCAGGAACGCCAACTTCACCTGGCACGGTCCGGCCCTCGGCCATCCCGACTGGAGCGACGCGTCGCGCTCGATCGCCCTCTCCATCGAGATGCGCCAGGAGGGGCTCCTCCTCCACATCATCCTCAACGCGTTCTGGGACCCGGTCGAGTTCGATCTGCCCAAGGCGCCGGGCGCCGGCGCCTGGCGCCGCTGGATCGACACCGCCCTCGCTTCCCCGGACGACATCGCCCCCTGGCGCGAGGCCCCCCCGATCCGCGGGCATCGCTATCGTGCCGAGTCGCGCTCAGTGGTCGTCCTCATCGCGCCCACGCGGACCGAGGGGACGCGCGGGCTGATCGAACCGGCTGCGGCGGGCGTGCCCGCGATGCCACCGGCCGGCGGAGGTGCCCCATCCTGATCCCCGCCATCCAGGACCTGTCCGTGGCCGCCGGGCTGCTCGCGCTCCTCTCTCTCGCGCTCGAGCTCGGCTTTCGCTCCGGCCGGCGCGCGTCCGCGAAGGAGCCCGACGCGCGCGCCGCCGGGCAGGTCGGGGCCATCCAGGGCGCCGTCCTCGGACTCCTCGGGCTGCTGCTCGCCTTCAGCTTCTCGGCCGCCGGCGCCCGCTTCCTCGAGCGCCAGGACCTCATCGTCCAGGAGGCCAACGCCATCGGAACCGCCACCCTTCGCGCGGACCTCCTGGAGGCGCCGCACGCGTCCGCCCTCCGCGCGGCCCTGCGACGCTACACCGAGCACCGCATCGCCGTCGCCGGCCACCTGCGAACCGGTCTCGAACCCGACGATGTCGCCGAGGTCGATCGCCTCCAGGCGGACATCTGGCGCGCCGCCACCGCGGGGATCGCGCCCCGGCCCGAGGCCATACTCGGCGTTCTGCCCCCCGTCAACGATGTCCTCGATCTCCACTCCCTGCGCCTCGCCGCCGGCCGGAAGCACCTGCCACTGCTCGTCCTGGGTCTGCTGATCGCCTGCTCGGGGCTGGCGATGGCCGTCATCGGCTTCGGGTGCGGCCTCGGCGGGCGGCGAAGAGCCCCGCTCACGGTCTCCCTGACGCTCCTGATCGGCGCCACCCTCTGGATCACCATCGATCTCGACCATCCCCGCGCCGGCCTCCTGCAGCTCAGCGATGCGCCCCTCAGAGCCTTGAAGTTCGATCGCCCCGGCGATTAGCGTTCGGACGGCCGGCCCAGCGTCTCCTTCATCACCGTGTCCAGCTCGATCAGCGCCCTCGCGCAGTCGCCGGTGTAGGAGCTCCCGTGCATCGTCGCGAGGGTCCGCGGCCTGAGGGCCGCCAGCCCCTCGAGCAGCCGGCGCGTGTTGGGCGTGTAGGGCATGTAGTCCATGAGGGGCCCGGCCTGGAAGTCGATGATGGACTGGCGCGCGCGCCCGAGGATGTCCGATTCCGTGAGCGGCTCGACGTCGCCGTTGTGGGTGAACAGGTCCGAGCAGAAGAGCACCCCCTGCGTCTCCTCGTACAGCACGCCCGCATCCCAGCCGTGCGGCAGGTGCGGCGTGGGCCGGTAGCGGAACCGGAATCGCCCCGTGCCGAAGGTCTCGTCGGTGTTCAGCGCCCGGGGCGGGCGATCCGCGAAATCCGTGAGATTGACCAGCGATCCCACCACGCCCGACACCGCCTGCGCCCGGGGCGCCACGCGCAGCCAGTCGTTGAGCGAGCCGCACTCGTCCACCTCGAAGTGGCTGAAGCCGATCCAGCGCAGCCGTGCCGGGTCGATGACCTTCTTGACCCCCTCCATCACGGCCGGGAACATGCGGCGCATCCCGGTGTGGTACAGGAGCGGCTCGTCATCCACGACCAGGAAGTGGTTGAACTGCAGGTTGATCTCGGGCATCAGCACCGAGATGCGGTGGACGGACGGCGCAATCTCTGTAACGGTCGGCAAGACGTGACCTCCAGCGCCGGCGCCGCCCCCCGAACCTCGCCGGCAGGATCGATCGTACCAGAAACGCACGGTGCACCGAGGCCTGCGCTCCGGTTCCCTCCGCGGCGCATGCCTCCCCGCCGCCGTGGGAAGACGCACGCCGTGGCCGGCGCGACCGTACACTCCACCGCGTCGGTCCCCGTCCGTCATGCCCCTGGAGGAGCCTCGAAATGCCGCGTTGGCCCTTGAATCGGAATGCCCTGGTCCCCATCCTCGTGCTCACCGCGGTGGGCGTCTGGGCGGCGATGTCCTCCGCGATCGCCCAGCCCGCGCCGGCCCTCGCGCCGGGCGCGCAGGCGCTCAAGCAGCTCGACGACGAATGGTCCCGGGCCGCCGCCACCAAGGACGCCCAGCTCGTGGCCTCGTTCTACGCCGAAGATGCGATCGCCTACCCGCCCAACGAGCCGGCCGCCATCGGGCGCGCCGCCGCCGGCAAGGTCTGGGCCGCCTACTTCGCCGACGCGAGCTTCTCCATCTCCTGGAAGACGCTGCACGCGCAGGTGGCCGCCAGCAACGACCTCGGCTACACCTCCGGCACCTACGAGGCCTCCTACAAGGGGCCCGACGGCGCCATGGTCCTCGAGAAGGGAAAGTACCTGTGCAACTGGAGGAAGGAGAGGGATGGCACCTGGAAGGCCATCCACGACATGTGGAACACCGACGCCAGATAGAGGCGCCCGGCCCGGACCCCGCCGCGGACGTGAACGCGGCCGGTCCCACGCCCGGCTCACGGAGATAGCGCCCATGTCCACCCATCGCCGCCCCCTCGCGCTCGTCCTGTGCGCCGTCCTCGCGCTGGGTCTCTCGGGCGGGTGCTCCACCACCACCATCGCCACGGTCTGGAAGAGCCCCGACGCCGGGCCCGTCCGCTTCACCAGGGTGCTGGCGGTCGTTCTCAACGCCTCCCCGGCGGAGCGCCGCGCCGGCGAGGATGAGCTCGCACGCTCGATCAGGTCCGCGCCGGCCGTCCCCTCCTACACCCTCGTCTCCGATGACGACCTCAAGGACAAGGCCAGGGTGCTCGCCGCGATCGAGGGCCGGGGTTTCGATGGCGCGGCCGTCATCCGCCTCGTCTCCCGCGACAAGCGCACGACCTACGTCGCGCCCCAGTACGGGCCCCGGTACGACCCCCTCAACTACACCTACATCCCCCCGACCCACGCCACCGGCTACACCACCACCGACACGATCATCACCGCCGAGGCCAGCCTCCACTCCATCGCCGATCGGAAGCTGATCTGGGCCGGCAGCACCACCACCGAGAACCCGGCGAGCATCGAGGACCTCGTCGCCCAGGCGGCGCGCGCCGCGGTCAAGGAGCTCAAGCGAGCCGGCCTGGTGCAATAGCCCTCCCGCGCGCCCATGCTCACCCTCGACCAGCTCGCCTCCGACTGGCTCGCCCCCGCCCGCGAGGACGAGTTCAGCCTCCCCGCCATCACCAACTTCCGCGCCGTCGTCCAGGCCGCGTGGGACGTCGCGGGCATCCAGAACTGGATCTCCGCCCCGACCGGCATGGCGACTCCCACCGCCCTCCTCTTCTGCTCCGAGGGCGGGCGCATCCGCCGCTTCCCCCGCCCCGTCGAGTACCGCTGGAAGGCCTACGAGATCGAGCGCCGCGCCCCGGGGATCCACAGCACCCTCCGCCTGCCCGCGGCCGGAAGCAGCGGGGGGGCCGCCGTCATCGGGCGTCTCCGCTTCGACCGCCCCATGCGCATCCACCTCGCCTTCGCCGGTCTCCCCCGCGTCTGGCGCTTCACCGACTACTGGAACATCCCGCCCGAGGATGTCCCCATGCTCAACGTCGCCGTTCGCGACGGCCGCTTCCTCATCACCGACACCAAGACCTTCGGCATGGCCGAGTTCTTCGCCCCCGGCGACCTCCGCGTCCACGCCGACCTCTCCGCCTGGCTCGATGGCGACCCGCCCGTCGAGCACGGACGCATCGGCATCGCCACGCTCGATGTCCACCCCGGCGATCAGGTCACCTGGCACGCCCTCCAGGGGTGCGAGCCCGGCGCTCCCCTCGACCTCGATCGCGCCTGGAACTCCGCACGCGAAGCCTGGGAACGCACCTGGGCCGCCGCCTTCACCCCCGGCAACGCCGAGTTCTCCGGCCACCTCCCGCCCCGGCGCGGCGCCGGCATGGGCTACGGCATCAACAGATCGGAAGAGCGTCGTGTAGGGAAAGAGTGGGGGGCGGGGGGGG
>CAYWOF010000058.1:0-8592 GCA_964459825.1 uncultured Phycisphaeraceae bacterium
GCCGAGCATCTTCTCGGAATCGACGAGGTTCTTCGGGCAGCCGAGGCTGACGAAGGAGACGGTGCGGATCGGGCTGTCGGGGGAGCGGCGCGCCAAGGCCAACTGTAGGGAATCGCCCGGCGCCGGATTCGCGTCAGCGCCCCGAGCGCCCGGGGACCTGGGCCACGGCCACCATGTCGGGGGTCATCCCCGCGAGGGGGTAGTACCGGGCCAGGGCCTCGCCCAGGGGGCGCGGCTCGGCGAGGACGAAGAAGCAGACCCTCGGGATCCTCCAGCCCGCGAAGCGAAGGGCGCGCACGAGGTTCTCCCGGGTCGTGCAGGCCATCAGCTCCTCGCCATCGCGCCGGACGGGCAGGAAGCGGAACTGCCACGCCTGGCGCCGTTCGATGACGGTCAGCACGGTGGGATCCACGAACTCGAGCCGGGGATCGATCCACATCGCCCCGTCGGCGTACTGCTCGGCCCAGGCATCCTCGACCAGCTCGGCCCGGACGCCGAACCGGAGCTCGGCGATCTCACCGAAGGGCCGCCCGGAGACCCGCTGCTCGCCGAGCACGGCGTCGCGCTGGGCCCCGGTGAGGACGCCGCGCCGGACCAGGAGATCCCCGAGTCGGATGCCCATTCCCCTCCCTCCTCGCACCCCCGAGCGTGGGGGCCGTGGGGTCCATCGGCGCGAACGCCCGGCCGCGTGAGGGCCGCCCGCCGGCGCGGCCCGGGGTGTCCGCGGGCGCAGGGCCTGCGCCGGTTTCGCGGTGTTCCGGGCGTGCTCGGCGCGCTCCTCCATCGACCGGGAACGCGCGCGATCCGCAGATATGGGCCGTGGGGAGCGCGGGGGTCCGAGAACGCCTACTCGGCGGGCTCGATCGAGACCCGGAGGCGCTTGGACGCGAACTGCTCGGCGTAGAGCTCGGCGCGCTCGCGGTGCGTGACGAGCAGGAGCGCCACGCCGGTCTGGTGCGCTTCGAGCATGGCGCGGGCGGCGCGCTCGACGTCGAGCGGGGTCAGGTCGAGGATGGCCTCGACCACGTAGACCATGTCGTTGTGGTCATCGTTGTGGAGCAGCACGCGAAACGGCGGCAGGTGCTCGGGACGGCGCTGCGGCTCGACGGGCGCGGGGCGCACCGCCACGGCGGCCGCCGTCTGGCCCTCGCGCGCGCCTTCCACGGCCGGCTGCGATTCATCACGAACGGACTCGCTCATGGCACACATCTCCCCGGCCAACCCCCGCGCCACGCGGGGGCACCAGCCCTCAATCCTTAGCCCCTCGGCGCGGGCGAGGCGAGCGGGACTTGAGGGGGCCTGGGACGACCCGGGGCCAGAGCGCATCCCCTTGGGGGATTGTCGATTGCGCCCGGGGATGCCGCATCCGGGAGGTCCGCCCGTGCGTATGGGATGGTGAAGCCGATCGGGCCATCCGGAGATGCGCCCCGGCGCCGATCCGAGGCACCGTTCGGTTCCCGAGTCGATCTCTTCTCTCTCCTCCAGCGACCCGGTCCGGCCTCGAGCCGTCGGGTCGCTTTGGGTCGGAGACGGCGCCGGCGGAGGGGCGGGACGGACGGCCGCGCTGGAAAGGCCGCCACCCGGAGCCCCACGCCGGCGCGACCGGGGAGTATCCTGCCCCATCGATCTCGACCGGCTCATCCTGATTGTCACCGGGGCGCACCTCAGGGCCGAGGAGGCCGACCGGCCGCTGGCCTACCGCCTGCGCCAGACGATCATCGACCGTCTGCGCGAAGGCTCGACCGAGGAGGAGGAGGTCGGGCGGCGGGTCCTGGTGGTCTCGGACCTGTGGTATCTGAACCACGCCGAGCTGCGCGAGCTGCCCACCATCAGCATCGGTGGCCCCGGCGTCAACGCGCTCTCGGCGTATCTCGCGGACAAGATCCCCAGCGCGTTCGCCATCCAGGATGTGCTCGTCGTGCAGGTCGACCTCGACTTCGTGGACCTGACGGCGTGCTGCTGGGGCATCAACCACTCGACCACGGTGTCGGCCATCGAGGGCCAGGCGCAGCGCGCCGGCCGTGAGCTCGGGGTCCGCCAGCCGGGGCGAACCGGCATCGATCGTGCGATGGGCCTCGTCGAGGGCCGCGAGGGCGGAGGCGAGCGCTCGCCGGTGACGGACCAGCGCCGGCACGGGCCCGCCCGCGCTGCTCCCCCAGGCGGCATCGGCGATCGCGCGCCGGAGGGCGCCGAGATTCCAGCCGTCCAGGGCACAGACCGGCAGCGTGCCGTCGCTTTCCGCGCCGGGCCGATCGCCAGGAGTGGAGGCGGGCGACCGCGCCGTGGGCACATCGGCCTTGGTGCGGACGCGGAGGGTGACCGCCCCCTCCGGACCGGACGAGATGCGCTCGAAGCGCCCGGCCGGATCGCAGTGGATGAGGACATCGGCCCCGGCGATGGCCGTGGCCGCGTGGTCCTGGGCCATGGCGCCGATCGAGGGCCCCTCGGGGGGACCTGCTGACTCGCAGGATGCGGCGCCATCGAGCCCCGCGACATCGGCCAGCACCGCCGCTCCCCCACCATCGGCCGTCAGGTCCAGCTCATCCTCGAGCACATCGCGCGTGGTGCCGGCGATGGGTGAGACCACGGCGCGGCGTCGGCCGAGCAGCGCGTTGAAGAGCGTGGATTTGCCCGCGTTGGGGGCGCCGATGAGGACGATGCGCGGGAGCGAGCCGCGGGCCTCCGCCACAGCGCGCGGGCCGGCGTGGAGGCCGATGGCGTCGCGAAGGACGAGCACACGCCGGGCCAGGTCTCGTGGGGGGATGGGCACCACATCCTCCTGGTCCACGAAGTCGATGCCGGCCTCGGTGAGGGCCAGGAGCGTGGCCAGCTCATCGGCCCACGATGCGTAGCGGCGACCGGCGTCGCCCGCGAGGACCGCACGGGCGGCCGCGAGCTGGTCATCGGTCTGGGCCGCGATGGTGGCGGCGACGCCCTCGGCCTGGGCGAGGGTGAGCTTGCCGGCAAGGTAGGCTCGGGCGGTGAACTCGCCGGGCTCGGCGGGGCGCACCTCCCCAGTGCCCGCCTCGATGAGGCGCTGGATGACGCGCTCGACCAGCGCGGGATTGCCGGGCAGGAGCAGCTCGGCGGTGTCTTGGCCGGTGTAGGAGCGTGGGGCGTCCGAGCGGATGAGGAGGATGGGAAGGGCGAGATCGGGCGCGAGCGTGAGCCGGCCGGACGCGGCGCCCGGCCGGCGCGGTGGTTCGACCAGGGTGCGAGCCAGCAGGTCGTGGGTGGCGGGGCCGGAGACACGGATGATGGCGCGGGGCGATCGGCCGGGGGGCGAGGCCGGAGCGACGATCGTGTCGGACAGGCGCATGGCCGCTCTACCGTCCCCGCCGTGCCCCCGGCTTTTGCTCGCGCTTCATCCCGCGCGCCCGCTCGATCTGCTTGCGCCGTTCCTCCGCCGCGGCCTGGAGGCGGGCGAGGAACCCGCCCCCGCCGGGCCCGGCCTTCGGGCGGGCGCCGGCCCCCGCCGGGCCGCCGGGCCCGCGCTCCGGGCGCGGCTTGGGCTTGAGGAGGTCGTTCTTCTTGATGTGGGCGCGGATCCAGTGGCTCTCGGCGATGCCCAGCGATGAGTTGGTGATGAAGTAGAGCGCCAGGCCGCTGGCCTGCCCGTACATCATGAGGGGGAAGAGCACGACCATCATGAACTTCATGATCTTCTGCTGCTGCTCCTGCTCGGGCGTGAGCGGGGCGGCCGAGGGGGGCGTGAGGTACTTCTGCTGGATGTAGAACACCACGGCCAGGATGAGGGGGAGGATGTTGATCGCATCGAAGGGAACGCCCAGGAGCGGAACGATGAAGAGCGTCCGCCCGAAGTAGATGAACCGGTCCGGCTGCGAGAGGTCGCCCAGGAACGACCAGCCGGGCCAGACGGCCTGGAAGAGGCCGAAGAACGCCGGCGCGTGCCGCAGCTCCACCGCGAACATGAGCGTGGCGTAGAGGGCGATCCACACGGGCGTCTGCAGGAAGGCGGGCAGGCACCCGAGGGCGCCGGTGGGGCTGATGCCCTCCTCGCGCCAGAGCCTGGCCATCTCCTCGCGCATGCGCTTGGGGTCGTCCTTGAAGCGCTCCTGCACCTGCTTCTGCTTGGGGGCGATGGCGCCGATCTGGGCGCTGAAGCGGGCCATGCGGATCTGCGACCAGCGCGTCACGGGGTGGAGGAGCGTGCGCACGACCACCACGAGGGCGATGATCGCCAGGGCCCAGTCGTGCAGGACGTAGTCGTGCAGCGAGTGGAGGAGCCAGAAGAGGAAGCTCGTCAGGAAGGGGAAGGTGCACCAGCCGCACATCCCGCCGTAGTTGAAGGCGACGAGCCCCTCGATGCCGGCGTGCCGGGCCAGGGCGTCCCCGCGGATCTCGGCCTTCGAGAGCGGGCCCGCGTAGACCCCCATGCCGACGTCGAGGGCCGCGCCGGGCGCGACGGTCGTCTCCTCCGTCGCGAGCGTCAGGGCCATCACGACGGACTGGGGCGCATCGAGGCGCGCCTCATCGTGCACGGGGAGCAGCCGGCTGACCGAGCGGACCAGGGGGAAGGTCTTGTCCGCGCTCCCGGGCGCCGTCGCGAGCGGGTCCATGAGCCGGTGCAGGGCCACACCGAAGTACCGGTTGGTCATGCCCGCCCAGACCAGCCGGTACTCCTTGCGCACGCTCACCGGATTGGGCCAGACCTCGCTCACGGGCTGGTACCAGGCCGTCGCCTTGTCCACCGGGCCAAACGCCTTGGCGCGGAACCACAGGAAGTCCCGCGCGAGCACGGCCGGGTCGCTTCCCTGGACGTTCGGAGCCAGCTGGTATCCGAAGCGCACCCGGCGCATGTCGCCGGTGGCGCCGACCTGGTCCGATGGCAGGTCCACCGGCCCGAACTGGTACCAGCGGACGCGCAGCGGACGATCGGTCAGGTTCGCCAGGTTCTGCCGGAGGCGGAGCTCGTAGGTGCCGGGGGTCAGCTCGTAGCGCCGCTCGATTCGGGCGACCGGGGCATCGCCGCCATCGACGATGATCGCCTCGAACGCGCCGGGCTCGAGCTGGCGCCAGAGCCCCACGCGACGCACGGGCTGGCCCGGCTCCTTGACGATGCCGGTCAGGTCCACGCGGACGCCGTCGATGTCCACGGCCGTCAGGCCCAGGGGCGTCAGGGTCGGCTCGTACTCCTCGAGCACCGGGTTGCCCGCGCCGTCCGCCGACCGGACGGTCGAGCGAAGGACCCGCTCCTCCTGGACGCGGACGTGCGCGCTCCGCTGGATCGACTCGAAGTGGTGGGCCAGGTCGATGGCGCGCACGCCGGCCCCCATGGGCGAGAACTCGAGCTGCGCCATGAACGGGGTGCCCGGCGCCAGGGCGCCGAGCGGGTCGTAGACCAGCGACGACGCCGTGTCCGCGACGACCCGGGCGTGCAGGCCCGAGGGCGCAACCGGTGCGGGAGGCGGCGCCGCCGAGGATGGGGGATTCTGTCCCGACGCCTCCGGGTTCTGGGCGGCGATCGCCGGGGGAACGGATGGCGCCGTCGAGCCCGGGCCGGTCGCCGCGGGGGAAGGCGGCTGGGTCGAACCCGGCGGGGCGCCCGCGCCCGGGCTCGGGGGCTGGCGCCCGGTGTTCAGGAACACGGCCGCGACCACCGCCAGGCCGCCCAGGAAGACGACCAGGGGCACGGCGATGCGGAGCACGGGGTGCTTGGGCTGGGGCATGGGGAAGGGGCAAGGATAGCGGGGCGCGCCGGGTGAAGGGCACCCGGGATCAGCGTCCGTCGTAGAGGCGTTCGCCCAGCCAGGGCGAGAGGGCGGGGATGGCCTTGATGCGGTTGGCCGTCACGTCCACGTCGTACTCGACGCGGACGAACTGCACCCGGTCCGGGTGGAGGATGGCGTAGCAGGCACGGGGGTCGAGGTCGCGCGGCTGCCCGACGGAGCCGACGTTGATGACCGCCTTCTCGCCGTTCTGGAACCGGTACGACGAGTCGCCCAGCTCGCCGGGCGGGTAGAAGTCGGGCTCGTCGGTGAACACCCCCGGCACGTGGGTGTGCCCCACGATGCACAGGCGCTCGACCCGCTCGAAGATCGACTGGAGCTTCTCGGGCGCCCCCACCGCGTCGTCGGGGAAGATGTACTCGTTGATGGGCCGTCGCGGCGAGCCGTGGACCGCCAGCACCGGCATGGCCGTGCCCGGCGGCGTCTCGACGACCCGGACGCGCAGGCTGTGCAGGTACTCCAGGCGGGCGGCCCGGAGCTTGTCGTCCGGCTCGCGCTCGAACTGCTCGCGGGTCCAGAACGCGGCCGACTCGGCCGGGGGGTTGAAGTTCGTGGGCTCGTAGAGCACCCCAAAGTCGTGGTTGCCCATGAGCGACCACTCGCACCGGAGGCGGACCAGGTCCACACACTCGAGCGGGTCGGGGCCGTAGCCGACGATGTCGCCCAGGCAGACGATGCGCTCGATGGCGCGCTTCTCGATGTCCAAGAGCACCGTGCGCAGGGCCTCGGCGTTGCCGTGGATGTCGCTGATCACCGCCGTCGGCACGAACGCGTCCCCGTTTCGGGCGTCTCCGGATCCCAAGGGGCGAGGGTAGGGGGCGGGGGAGGGAGGGGCAAAGGGGCCAGGGGCTAGGGGCAAGGGGCAAAGGGGCAAAGGGGCAGAGGGGCGGGGCGCGGCCGCCGGATCCGTTGCGGTGCCCCCCCGTGAGCCCGCGCTCATCCGACGGCTCGCGCGCGCCGATGTAGCGGCGGGCTCGTTCCGCGCGCCGGAGCCCTATGATCGGGCGCGGGGCGAAGGGGGACCCGCCGCGACACCCCGAGGGCCCGCACCACGGAGGCACCCATGCCCGCCGCCAGCGTCACCTACCAGCGCACCCGCGAGATGACGATCGACGAGCTGCTGCTGGAGAACCGGATCGTCTTCCTGATCGGGGAGATCAACCACGCCTCGGCCGCCCGGGCGATGATGCAGATGCTCTACCTCGAGAACCAGAAGCGGGGCCAGGAGATCAACTTCTACATCAACAGCCCGGGCGGATCGGTGGACGACACGCTGGCGGTCTACGACACCATGCGGTTCCTCTCCAGCCCGGTGGCGACGTACTGCATCGGGCGGGCGTACTCGGGCGCCGCGGTGCTGCTGACGGCCGGGGCCAAGAACAAGCGGTTCATCCTGCCCCACGCCAAGGTGATGATCCACCAGCCCTACGGCGGGATCACGGGCCAGGCCGAGGACATCCGCATCCAGGCCGAGCAGATCATCAAGGCCAAGGCGGAGCTCAACCGCATCGTGGCCCGGCACACGGGCCAGACGCTCGAGCAGGTGGTGAGGGACGCCGAGCGCGACAAGTACTTCACCGCGGAGGAGGCCAAGGCCTACGGGCTGGTGGACGAGGTCCTGACCCAGCCCGGCGACGCGGCCAAGGCCGCCGCCTGAGCCATGAGCGAGCCGCGCTCCAGCACGCCCCTCCGCCCCCCCGCCCCCCTCTCGGGAGATGACGACATGTCGTACCTGGTTCCCATCGTGATCGAGCGTTCCGGTCGCGGCGAGCGCGCCTACGACATCTACTCGCGCCTGCTCAAGGACCGGATCGTCTTCCTCGGCGGGCCGGTGGGGGACGAGATCGCCAACCTGGTCATCGCCCAGCTGCTCTTCCTGGCCAACGAGGACGCCAAGTCCGACATCCACCTCTACATCAACTCGCCGGGGGGATCGGTCACGGCCGGATTCGGCATCCTCGACACCATGCGCTTCATCCAGCCCGACGTGTGCACGTACGTGATCGGGCAGGCGGCGTCGATGGGCTCGCTCATCGCCTGCTGCGGGACCAGGGGCAAGCGCTTCGCCCTGCGCAACTCGCGCAACCTGATGCACCAGCCCCTGCTGGCCGGCGTCATGGAGGGGCAGGCCACGGACATCGAGATCGAGGCGCGCGAGATGATCCGCATCCGCGACCGGATCTACCAGATCTACGCCGGCGCGACCAACCGGCCCCTCACCAAGATCGCCGAGGACTGCGACCGGAACAAGTGGCTCGACGACGGGGAGATGCTCGAGTACGGCCTGATCGACAAGGTGCTCGAGCGCATGCCCGAGCTGCCGCGCCGGGCGACCGAGGACCCGGACCGGATCTGACGCGCACGACGCCCACGCCGGCGTCCCCCGGGTATCCTGTGCGCGTGACCAGCGCGCCCCCCCACCCCCCGCCACCCTTCCGCCTCCGGTCCCTCGGCCTCGGCGCCCGGATCGGGCTGACGTTCCTCGTCCTGACGCTGCTGGGAGGGCTCGCGGCGTCGGCGCTGCACCTGCTCTGGCATCACGGCAAGCGGGACGGATCTCCCGGCCTGTCGATGACCGACCTCAAGGGGGTCTACCACGGGACCGTCGTCCCCTCGCCCCTGCTCGGCGCCCTGCAGCGCGGCCACCCGGAGACGCTCGCCCCGCTGCAGCGCCAGGCCCTCATCGCGTGGCTCACGGGGGCGCGCCTCAACGAGGACTACGACAACCTCGACCTGGGCGAGAACGCGCCGAGCGAGATCCTCGCCGTCAGCTGCATCTCGTGCCACGGAAGGCAGTCGAGCGATGCCGTCGCCAAGGCGATCCCGCTGGAGTACTTCGACG
>CAYWOF010000058.1:8602-12539 GCA_964459825.1 uncultured Phycisphaeraceae bacterium
GCCCGACGGACATCGAGCTCCTCGCGGCGTCCACGCACGCGCACGCGATCACGCTGGCCGTGATGTCGCTGGTGACGTGCGGGCTGCTGCTGGGGACGCGCCTGCCGCGGGCGGTCGTGGGGGCCGGGATCGGGGTGATGGGGGCAGCGTTGTTCGCTGACCTGGCGTGTTGGTGGATCGCGCGGGACTTCGGCGGGGTCGTGGGCGTGATCGCCGTCGCCGGGTCTGCGTACAGCGCGTTGACGGGCCTGGCGCTGGTGGCGGTGATCGGTGATCTGTGGATTCCCGGCGGGGATCGGCCCGACCGCGCCTGATGGAAGTGCCGCCCCTTCGGGGCTCGACTCGGCAAACTCACGCCCACCCAGGGCTCACGCCCCGGGCTACTGGCTGGCGCCGCTTCGCGGCTCGGAGCCGAGGCGCCGAAACGCTGCCCGGACACGCCGGGTTCGCCGCGAAGGTGCCCGGTGTGGCACTCCGGGTGTGCGAGGAACTTCGTGCCTTGTGCTTTCTCTACCCCCTCGACCAACACCGCCCTACGCCATCTCGCCCCGGATCCGCTCCAGCAGGGCCTTGGTCAGCCGAATCCCCTCGGGCTCGCTGTGCCTGTCCCCCTCGTACTCGATGCCCACGAACCCCCGATAGCCGGCATCCACCACGATCCGCATCATGCGCCGATAGTCGGTCCGCACCTCGTCGCCGGCCTCGTTGAACTCGTGGCTCTTGGCGCTGACGGCCTTGGCGAAGGGCATCATCTCCGCCGTGCCGCGATAGCGGTCGTACCACTGGGCCGGGTCGTCCTGGCGGCTCCAGTCGAAGCAGAAGTTGCCAAAGTCGGGGAGCGTGCCGCAGCGCGGGTGGTCGACGCGGCGCATGACGCCGGACAGCCACTGGCCGTTGCTGGAGAGGCCCCCGTGGTTCTCGACGATGACGTTGACGTCGCGGGCCGCGCCGTACTCGGTCAGGCGCCGGAGGCCGTCGGCGGCCAAGGCCATCTGCTCCTCGTAGCTGCCGCGGCTGGCGGCGTTGACGCGGATCGAGTGGCACCCCAGGGCCGCGGCCGCGTCCACCCACCGGTGGTGGTTCTCGACCGTGCGGGAGCGCCGGCGCTCGTCGGGGTCGCCGATGTCACCCTCGCCATCGCACATGATGAGGAGGCTGCGGACGCCGTGCTCGGCGCACCGGCGCCGCAGCCGCTCGAGGTACCGCTCGTCGCGGGCCTTGTCCTTGAAGAAGCTGTTGACGTACTCGACGGCGCCGATCCCGTAGTCCTCGCGGGCCACGCGGGGGAAGTCGAGGTGGTCCAGCTCGCCCGCACGCAGGGCGCGATGGAGGGACCATTCGGCCAGTGAGATGTCGAAGGGCCTGGCGATCGGCTGATCCACGACCCGCTCCTTCGCGCAGCCGGGCATCCCCGACGCGGCGCCGAGGGCGGCCGCGGCCAGGGCGCCCGCGCCGACCTTGATCACCTGCCGACGATCGATGGACCGGTCCATGGCGCGCTCCGTCAACATCGCGGGGCTCCTGCGCCCCCCGAGGGGCGGAACGGTAGCGTACCTCGCTCGGGCCGGGCCGGTCGCGTGGGTGCAATCCCGTCCTGGCCTCTCAGCCCGCGAGCACCTTCAGCAGGTCGAGGCTGGTCACGATCCCGACCGGGTGCTTCTCGGCATCCACCACGATCGCGCGGTGGACCCGGGCATCGGCCATGGCGCGGGCCACGCTCTGGACCGAATCCTCGGGGCCGACCGTCAGGGGGTCCGAGGACATGAAGTCCTCGACCACGATGAGCGGCTCGGGGATGAGCTCCGTGTCCTCGCCGGCCTCGTCGGAGAGGAGCTCGAAGAGCGAGCCGGGCGGGGCATCGGGCGACCCCTCGCTGCACCGGCGGATGAGGTCGGTCTTCGTCACCACCCCGATGACGGAGCCCTCCTGATCGATGACCGGAACCCCGGAGATCTCGAACTCCTCGAACATCCGGGCCAGCTCGCGGATGGTGGTCGATCGCTCCGCGCAGACCGGCTCGCGCGTCATGACCTCCTGGACCCTCAGCGTGGCGGTCGTGGGCATGCTTCACCTCCTCGTGGCGACTAGGACGAGCGCTCGCGGCGCGGACGTTCGCCCCCCATCCGCCCGGGCACGGAACTCTAGCGCCGCTCCGCGAACGGTCTGGGCCCCCCCGAGTTCGTCGGGGGTTCGCCCGAGGACGATCACGCCAGAACCAACGCGATGCCGGTGGTCCCCCGAAGGAACTTCCGCTCGAAGTACTGGATCGCGCGCCACGTGAGCCAGATCGCGAGCATGGCCGCCGCGAGCACCGCCAGGTACACGAACGCCCGGCGCAGGCGCAGCTCCTCTCGGTCCACACGGGCCGATACGCGAGCGATGTGCGGGGGTTCCCCGAGGCCGGGCCGCCTCGGGTTCCCTTGATATCACCAACCGTGGGCCGACCCTTAGAGCAGCGGGTTCTTCGCGCCCTGGACGTAGTCGCGGATCGGGCTCATCCCCGGCATCGGGTTGACCAGCACATCGGAGTAGAGTTCGGCGGCGGGATCGGGGGCCGGAGCGTTCTCGGCGAACTCGACGGCCGCGAGGACCTGCTCCCGGACCTCCTTCTGCATGGCCTGGAAGTCGGCCTCGGAGAGGACCGGCGCGCCGCCCTCCGACGCCATCAGTCGGCTGGCCAGGCGGTCGATCGAGTCCCTGGCCTTGAAGCGCTCGACCTCCTCCTTGGTCCGGTACTTCTGCGGATCGGACATGGAGTGCCCGTGGTAGCGGTAGGTCTTGAGGTCCACGAACGCGGGGCGCTGGTGCTCGCGGCACCGGTCCACCAGGGGCTTGAACTCGTCGTAGAGCCCGAGCACGTCGAAGCCGTCGATCTCGACCCCCTCGATGCCGTAGGCGTCGGCCTTCTTGATCAGGTCGTGGGCCATCGTCGTGCCGCGGGCGATGGCCGTGCCCATGGAGTACCCGTTGTTCTCGACGATGTAGATGACGGGGAGGGAGAGCAGCCCGGCGAGGTTCATCGCCTCGTGGAGCGCGCCCTGGTTCAGCGCCCCATCGCCGAGGTAGCACAGCGCGACCTTCTTCCGTGGCGCGATCGCGTCCTGCCGACCGGCGGGGGAGCCATCCGGCCGGGCCACGGCCCTGCCGAGGACCTCGAGCTCGTACTTGGCCGCGAAGGCCAGGCCCGCCCCGAGCGGCGTCTGGGCGCCCACGATGCCGTGGCCTCCGAAGAGCCAGTGCGGGCGATCGAACATGTGCATCGATCCGCCCTTGCCCTTGGCGCACCCGGCCTGCCTGCCGAACATCTCGGCCATGCAGGCCTTGGGGTCCATGCCCCGAGCCAGGGCGTGCCCGTGATCGCGGTACGCGGTCACGATGGGGTCGTCGGGCTCCACGGAGCCGATGGTGCCGACCACGGCCGCCTCCTGCCCCGTGTACAGGTGGCAGAACCCGCCGATCTTCGCCTGCTGGTAGGCCTGCCCGCACCGGTTCTCGAACTCCCGGATCAGGAGCATCATCCGGAGCCACTGACGCGCGGTGCCGGGCGGGAGCAGCGCGCTGGGGAGCGGGGAGCGCGGCGTCTCGCGGCGGGACGGGCTGGGGGAGGTTCGAGTCATGCTCGCGCGGGCTTCAACGGGCGCCATGCATCGGGTCTCGACCACCGGGTCGGGTCCGGCGAGGTGAGGTGGAATCGTGCCGGACGAGAGTCGATTCGGCGACTCGAGACCGCCGGATTGACGGCCGGTCCCGAACTGACCGGAATCCGGCGCAAGTGTAGGAGGGGCGGGCCATGCGGACAAAGTCCGTACGGGCCGGCTCGTGGGCACCCCTAGTAGCGCGCGCTCAAACCCCGGGGGCCGCCCCCCGGGGGAAGGGGCTCTGGGTGCATCCGTTCGATGCGTTCGGTCAGGTCGGCCAGGCGGGCGTGATTCACATC
>CAYWOF010000059.1:0-12472 GCA_964459825.1 uncultured Phycisphaeraceae bacterium
GCCCGCTCACCCGCGCGGCCCGCCCGGCGCCGGCTCTGGCCGGGGCCCTCCTCCTCGGCGCGGCCGCCTCGCGGAGCACCTCCCCCGCGCCGGTGCGCGGCGTCGAGCGGTACTACGCCGCCGTGCGCGAGGCCATCGAGGCGATTCCGTACCGCATCGGGTACTGGAACGGGCGCGACGGCGAGACCACCGCCGCCGCCTTCCGCCTTCTCAAGCCCAACAAGCTGCTCACCCGCAGCTACACCAACGTCGACACGCGGGAGTCGGCCACTCTCGTCATCATCCACTGCGGCGACGTGCGCGACATGCTCGGCCACTGGCCGCCCAACTGCTACCCCGCCCACGGCTGGACGCTCACGGCCGAGAAGGCCGCGGAGGTCACCATCGCCGGGCAGAATCTGCCCGCCAGGCAGTATCACTTCGATCGGGTGGCGGATGGCGTTCGCCAGAGCATCGACATCCTGCAGTTCTTCATCCTGCCGGGCGACGGCATGAACATCTTCGCCGACAAGAACATCCTGGACCGGGCGTCGCAGTCCGCGCGGCGCGCCGGGCTGGGGTCCGCTCAGGTGCAGATCATCGCCGATCCCGAGTTGCTCCAGCAGGGCCGCGGTGAGCTCGCCACGCTCTTCCTGGGCGCGGTGGAGCCCGCCATCCGAACGATCGCCGGAGGAGTTCCCCATGAGTGACAACACCCTCGCCATCCGCGAAACGGCCCTCGGCGAGCCCCTTCCCGAGTCCGCGGGCGCGCGCAAGAACCCGCTGCTCATGATCCACCGCCTCCTGCGCGGGCGCTACCGCTACGCCGTGCCGCTCGCCATCCTTCTGGCGATCCCCATGGGCATCGCCGGGTTCTTCGCGCTCCCGCCGACCTACGAGAGCACCGGCACCGTGCGCGTCATCCCCAAGCTCCCTCAGATCATGCCCGGTGAGCTGCCCGAGGCGGCCGTTCCACCGCTCTTCGATTCCTTCGTCGCCACGCAGTCGGCGCTCCTGGGCGGCAGCCGCGTGATCGAGGCGGCCGCCGGGAGCGACGCGCTCCGCAAGGCCGGCTGGCCCGCCGGCGATGCCGGCATCCTCGCGCTCCGCGAGGCGATCTCGGTCCGGAGTCCCAAGAACTCCCAGATCATCGTGGTCACGGTCTCGCACGCCCAGCCGAACCTCGCGAAGGAAGCGGTCAACGCGGTGCTGACGTCCTACGAGACCATCTACGGCACCGGCGAGGGCATCCAGGTCACGACCCTCGAACGCAAGCTCCGCGACCTCGAGATGGAGCTGCGCAACGACCTGGCCGCGGCGCGCAAGCGGGTGAAGGACATCTCCGTGGCGTTCGGCACGTTCGAGCTCCAGAAGATCCACGAGGCCAACGTGGAGGCCATGCTGAAGCTCCAGTCCACCATCGGCGACCTCGACCTCCAGATCGCCGGCATCGAGGCCCGCATGGCGCAGGACCCCGCGGCGACCGCCTCGGCCGAGGGCGCGCCGGTGTCGGCCGGGATCGTCGCACCCACGGCCATCGAGCTGGCCGCCATCGACCGCGAGCTCGAGCAACTCCTCACCCAGGAGAGCGCGATCAAGCAGCAGCTCAACGCCGCCGCCACGCGCCTGGGCCCCAACCACCGCGACATCCTCGACATGAAGCGCACGCTCGAGTCCAAGAAGGGCCAGATCGCGGACCGAGTGGCCATGCTGCTGGCCCGGCCGTCGGGCGCCGGCTCCGTCGCCTCCGTGCCCGGAGGCGGTCAGAGCCTCAGCGCCGTCAACATCGCGCAGCTCAAGGCGCTTCGCGAGCAGTACCTCACGCAGCTCCAGTCCAAGCAGGGGGCGGTCTCCCAGCTGGGAACGGCCATCGACGACATCGACCGTGCCCAGGATGAGGCCAACGACATCAAGGAACGTCTCGACCAGGTCACCACGCGTCTGGCCCAGATCGATGTCGAGCGGGACAGCCTCGCCACGGGGCGCGTGATCGTCGCCGAACGCGGCAACATGCCTCTCGCGCCCGCCAAGGACCGGCGCATCGGGCTGGCGGTCGCGGGCGCAGGCTTCGGAGCCGCGCTGGGCCTGGGCCTCTTCGTGCTGGGGGGGCTCGTCCAGGGCACCTACCGGTACGTCGAGGAGCTCGAGGGCGCCGACCTTCCGGCCCCCTTCCTCGGGGCGCTGCCGGAGCTCGACGCCGGCGATCCAGACCACGACGCCCAGGCCGCCCTCAGCGTCCACCACCTGCGGAACCTCCTGCGCCTCCAGGGAGGCCGGCGCGCCGACGGGTTCGGCACGGTGTACACCATCACCAGCCCGACCCAGGGGGACGGCAAGACGAGCCTCTCGCTCGCTCTCGGGATGTCGTTCGCCGTCTCGGGCTACCGCACCATACTGGTGGACGCCGACCTGGTCGGCCGAGGCCTGAGCAGGCGCATGGGGTACGGGGACGAGGCCGGGCTCTGCGAAGCCGTGGAGGCCGGCTCCGTCAACGGGGAGTTGATCCAGACGGGGTTCCGCAACCTGTGGGCGCTCCCGCCCGGGCGCAGGGATCGGATCCGACCCGAGAACCTCTCGCAGGTCAACCTGCGCGTGCTGGTCGAGCAGCTGCGCGGCCTGGCCGACGCGATCATCATCGACACCGGGCCGCTGCTCGGCAGCCTCGAGGCCAACCTGCTGGCGGGCGTGAGCGACCGCGTCGTGCTCACGATCTCCCGCGGGCAGAAGTCCCGGCTGCTCCGGGTCTCGCTCCGCCGGCTCCAGTCGCTCGGAGCCCAGTGCGCCGGTGTCGTGCTCAACCGCGCCGATCGCCGGGACGTGGAGCGAAGCTCCAGCAGCCTCTCGGTGAGCCGGCAGTCCCTGCCCGCCGAGGCGCCGCCCCCGCCGCGCAAGCCGGGGAACCGCCCGCCCCCGCCGACCGGCGGCACGGACCGCCACTCCGTCGTGCGTGCGATCCTGGGCAAGCTCGATCGCGAGACCGAGGACAGGGCGGCGTCGTGATCGCGGAGCCCGCCATCGCGCCGCCGGAGGCGCGCGACCGGACCGGCTCGGCCCCCGCGCCGGCGCAGGTGTGGGGCCTCGACGCGATCGCGCTCCACGATCGCTGGTGGGCGTCCAGGCGGGTCCAGGTCGTGCGCCGCTCCGTGGCGCCCGCGGCGCCGACGGGCCCGCGTCTCTACCTGCTGCTGGATCGGCACGACCTGGTGATCTTCGACCTGGATCGTGTCACCGCGCGCCTGGCCTGGCTCGGGCCGCGCGCCATGCGCCTGCGCCTCACCGACTCCGAGGCCCAGGCCTACGTCGAGCGCACCATCGGCGATGCGGACGGACGGTTCGTCGCCGTTCGACGGGTCTACCAGGCGGCCTCGCGCTGGACCCACCGCGCGTGGCTGACCACCGATCCGCGCCTGGCCCGGCTCTGGGCGGCCAGCTTCGGATCGCGCGACGCCTGGCGCAGCTTCCTCGAGACGGCCGACCGGGAGCAGTTCGCGTCCGCCGTCTGCCCGGCACGCGTGTTCGACGCCGCGCGCCCGCGCGAGGTGCGGGAGTGTCTTCGCCTCCTGCTCGACCGCTTCGCGACCCCCGGCGAGGCCCTCGACGGCGTCTACGAGTTCCAGCCGCGCGTCTGGGCCCACGAGAGCGCGATCATCGAGCCCGGGGCCCGCGTGGTTGCGCCCGCCTGGATCGGCGCGGGCGTCCGTCTCCGCTCCGACGCCGTCGTCATCGGGCCCGATGTTCTCGCCGATGACGCCAGCGTGGTGGCGGACCCGGGGCCCATCGACTGGGACGCCGCGCACATCCCGGGCCGGCGGGCCGCCGCCGGCCGTCCCCGCCACCGGCGTTGGAGACGCACGTCCAAGCGCGCCTTCGACGTGGCGTTCAGCCTGGCCGTCCTCGTCGGAACGCTCCCGCTCTACCCGCTCATCATCCTGGCGATCGCCCTGGAGGACGGTTGGCCCCCCTTCTTCGCCCACCGGCGCCAGACCACGCGGGGACGCGAGTTCCCCTGCTACAAGTTCCGCACCATGTGCAAGGACGCCGAGAAGATGAAGGCGCAGCTGGCGGCCCGCAACGTCTGCGACGGCCCCAGTTCTTCATCGAGGACGATCCGCGCCTGCTCCGCGTGGGCCGGGTCCTCCGACGCTTCCAGCTCGACGAGCTTCCCCAGTTCGTCAACGTCCTGCTCGGCCACATGAGCGTCGTCGGGCCGCGCCCCAGCCCCGACAAGGAGAACCAGTACTGCCCCGCGTGGCGCGAGGCGAGGCTCTCCGTCCGGCCCGGCGTCACCGGCCTGTGGCAGGTGCGGCGCACCCGGGCCCCCGAGACCGACTTCCAGGAGTGGATCCGCTACGACCTCGAGTACGTGACCCACGAGAGCTGGCGCCTCGACGTCTGGATCATCCTCCAGACGATCCGCAAGATCTTCGTCAAGTAGGAGCGATCGATGAACCGTCGAACCCGCAAGCGCCTCCTTCTCGTGACCGCCGGGGTGGTGGGCCTGGGCGCCCTCGTCGGCGCCGGCGTGCTGGTGCGCAACATCCAGCGTGAGCGCCTGGCCGCCCGGTCCCACGAGCGGGGCATGGCCGCGTGGGAGGCCAGGGACTATGCCGGCACGGTCAAGGAGATGAGCTACTACGTGCAGCGGCACCGCGAGGATGTCGAGGCGCTCCTGATCGTCGCGGAGGCCCACACCCACGTGCCCCAGGAGAATGGGCGCCACATCCTCCGTGCCATCTCCCACGCGCGCGCCGCCGCCGAGGCCGACCCGAGGGACCCCAAGCCCCTCGAGATGCTCGTCCGCCTCTACCTGCAGAACGGCTTCATCGCCGAGGCGCTCGACGCCGCCGACAAGCTCCTGGCCCTGGACGCCCGGCATCGCGCCGCCCTCGAGGCGCGCACCGTCGCGCTCGATCTCAGCGGCAAGAGCGCCGAGGCGCTGGAAACGGCCCAACGGATCGTGGAGGCCTACCCCGCGGACGCGGGGGGCTACCGCCTCCAGTTCGTGCTCCAGCAGCGCACGGGCGTCCCGCCGGAGGAGATGCGACGCACCATCGACGACGCCGTCGCGGCGCACCCGGAGAGCCTGGGTCTCGCGCTCGTGCAGATCGAGGCCCTGGCCACGCTCCAGGACTCGCCCAAGGCCGCGGAGGCGGCGGTTCGCGCGGCGGGGCTGACCATCCGCACGCGTGACGAGCTGGCCCGCCTGCTGCGCGACATGGACCTGGTCCAGCTGCTCCCGGGACTCACCGTCGAGCAGTCCAGGGCCATCGCCGGCCTGGCGAAGGAAACGCTGGACCGCCGTCTGGCCGATCCCGACGCGTCCGAGGACGCCCTGGTCCTCGCCGTTCGTCGGGCGTGGATGCTGCAGCCCCGGGCCGAGGACGCGCGGCAGTACGCCCAGCGGGCGACCGCCGAGCCGGCGAGCGCCGGCGACGACGCCCTGGGATGGGCTCAGTTCCTGGACGTGATGAACGCCGAACGCGGGCCCCAGTTCGACGCCCGCGCCGCCGAGCTGGCCAAGCGCACGACGCCCGCGGCGCGGGCGTGGTCCGCGACGCTCAGCGCGATCGAGCACGCACGCGCCCAGCGCTGGCCGGAAGCCCGGGCCGCCCTGACGCAGGCCACCCGCGACGACCCGGAGAATCCCGTCGCCCTGCTCTACCTGGGGCGGGCGGAGGCCGCGCTGGGCGAGTGGCGCGAGGCCATCAAGCGATGGGCCCTTCTCGCCGACGCCGAGCCCCGCTGGCTGGAGCCGCGGTACAGCGCGCTGAACGTGCTCCTCGAGAACCGCCAGCTCGACGACGCCCTCCGGGCCGCCGAGAACGCCATGGCCGCCGATCCCACCAACACCGGCTCGGCCCTCATGCTGGCCGAGGTCTTCGTGCGCCTGGCGGAGGCGGAGCGTCTCAACACGGCCGACCACGAGCGCTCCCGCACGCTGCTCGCGCAGCTCAACGAGGCCATCACCAATCGCGGCGAGCCCAGGGCGCTCCTCGCGCGCTACGAGGCCGCCCTCGGACGGCCCGACGAGGCCCGGCGCCTCATCAACGAGCTGATCGCCGCGGCCCCCCCCATCGGCAGCAACGCCCTGCTGGCGCTGGCCCAGACGAGCCAGCGCGTCGGGCTCGACGTGCGGGACCAGCTGCTGGCCCTGGCCGAGCGCGAGGGCGGATCGGACCCCGCCGTGATCCTCGCCCGGGCGTTGGACGCGGCCCAGGCGGGTCGCGTGGATGAGGGCAAGGTCCTGCTGCGCGAGGCGGGCGCCCGGGCCTCCGGGACCGAGGCCGTCGTCCTCGAGCGCCTGCTCGCCGTCTATCTCGATCGGGTGCGCGATCCGGAGGCCCTCGACCGGCTCGTCGAGCACGCCGCGCGCCACCCGGACGACCCCGTCGCCCAGACCACGCTGCTGAGCTCGGCCGCGGCGTGGAAGGACCGCGGCGCGGTCGACGCCGCCCTGGACCGGCTCAAGCGGCTGGCCGGCGAGGACTCGGCCACCTGGCGCCTGTTCGCCGTGCGCCGATTCCTGGCGTTCGATCCCTCGCCCGCCAACGCGGCGACCAACGTCGAGCTCCTCGACTCGGTGCTCCGGCGCGAGCCGCGCAACGCCCAGGCCCTCGTCCTCATGGCCGACCTGATGCTCCTGTCGAACGAGTCGGATCCCCGCCCGGCCATCGACTACCTCACCCGCGCGCTGGAGGCCGATCCCACGCAGGTCAACATCTATGCCCGGCTGATTCCCATGCTGCAACGGATGGGCGATTCTGCCAGCGCGGAGACGCTCATCCGCCGGTTCCTGGCGGCCAAGGACCTCCCGGTCGAGTTGCGCCGGGCACGCGCCGCGCTCGCCGCCAACCTGGGCCTGTGGGACGAGGCCATCCAGGAGCTCGAGGCGCTCGCGCAGAAGGGCGAGCGGCGCGACCAGCTGGCCCTCGCCCGGGTGTACGCTCAACGCGGCCAGCCCGACAAGGCCGCCGCCCTCTTCGACACGCTCCTCAGCGCCGCGGAGCCCGAGGCCGGCACGATCATCATCGCGGCGGATTTCTTCGCCTCCCGGGGCGATCTGGAGCGCGGGCTCAAGCTGCTCGATCGGCTGCCGGCGTCGCTCACGGACTTCCAGAAGGCCTCGAGCCGGGCGCGGTTGCTCTCCGCCCACGGGCGGGCCGATCAGGCCGAACAGATCCTCGTGGCCCAGGCCGAGCGCCCCGGCCAGGCGCCCGCGGTTGCCGAGCTGGCGCGCTTCTACCTGAGCGCCCGGCGCTTCGAGGAGGCGCGCCGGGTCCTCCAGAAGGGCTTTGCCGACTATCCGAACGACCCGGCCCTCGCGGGGATGTCCGGCCTCCTGAAGGTCATCTCCGGCGAGGATATCGCCGACAGCGCGGTCGCCGGGATCGCCGGCGCCCTCGCCGCGCCGGACGCCGCGCCCGTGGTCTCCGAGCTCATGCTCGCCCTGCAGAGCCTGGACCGGAGCCCGGACAACCTCGCGCCGTTCATCGCCGAGCTTCGGCGCATCACCGAGCGGGAGCGGACCTTCTACCCCGCCTGGCAGTTCCTCGTCCTGGCCCACCTTCGGGCCGGCGATCCGACCGAGGCCGTCCGTGTCGCGCGCAGCATGGTCGAGACCTTCCGTACCGACCCGCGCCCCGCCCAGCTGGCTACCGAGGTCATGGTCGGATCGAACCAGCTGGCGGACGCGACCGCCATGGCGCGCGAGTGGCGTGACCGCTCCCTGGCCGACCCGACCGACGCCGAGTTCGCGCTCGCCGAGATCGAGCTGCGCCAGGGGCGGGCGCCCGAGGCGGTGCGCTGGCTCGACGGGGCACGGGATCGGGTCGTGGCACGGGCGGACACCCAGCCGGAGCGACTCACGCGCCTGGCCTCCCTGCTGGCCGCCGCGGGGCAGATCGACCGTTCCATCGACCTGCTGTGGGACCGCGCCTCACGCGATCGCGAGTGGGCCATCACGCTGGCCCACGTCGGCGCCAAGTCCGTCGCGGACCCGGCGGCGCGACGCCAGTGGCTCCGACGCGTGGAATCGATCCTCGCCACGGACCCCGAGGGCCGGCTCCAGATGGGGCAGGCATGGTACGATGGGGCGCTCGGCGATGAGGACCTGCGACATCTGATCGAGCTCCTCGAGCCCCTCCTGACCGATCCCGGCGCCCAGACCAACACGCGGGGCGGCGCCCAGCTGCTCCTGGCCGAGGCCCACTCGCGCCTGGGCGACAAGGCCAGGTCCGCCGAGCTCTACACGGCCGCCGGCGAATCGCTCCCCGATCAGCCCATCGCGCTGAACAACCTCGCGTACGTCCTCGTCGACCTGGACCGCATCCCCGAGGCGGTTCGCGCGGCCGAGAGGGCGGTGCAGGTCGCCCGCGAGATCAAGGAGCCGGCCGAGACGATCGCCAGTTTCCTCGACACGCTCGGCGACGTGCACAACGCCGCGGGGCGCCCGGATCAGGCCGAGAAGGCCTACCGCGAGGCCCTGGCCATCACGCCCGAAGACGCGACCCTGGCCGAGCAGATCGTGCTCGCGCTCGTCGATCAGGGCAAGGTCGAGAAGGCCGTGGCCGAGCTACCAGCTCTCACCACCTCGCGCACCGGGTTCGTGACGGCCATGCGGGCGGCCGGCGCGCTGGAGCTGAGGCAGAAGCGCCGGGAAGCCGAGGCCCTGTACCGTGTCGCGCTCGGCTTCGACGCGGATCATCCCACAGCGCTGAACAACCTCGCCTACGTCATCCTGCTCAACAGCGGCCCCAGTGAAGAGGCGCTCCGGCTGTCCGAGCGTGCCGTGATGGTCGGTCGCCAGCGAGCGATGCCCCCGGCTCACCTGGCGGGGTTCCTCGAGACCCGCGGTTCGATCCTGCTCGCGGCCGAGCGCCCCGACGAGGCGGAGACCGCGTACCGAGATGGCCTCCAGCAGGCGCCGACCCAGGTAGATCTGCTGGTGGGGCTGGCCGAGGCTCTGATCGCGCAGGGAAAGCAGTCCGATCTGCCACCCGTGGTCTCGCGATTGAGTCAGGCCGTGGCGGGACGTACGGACCTCGATCCAGCCTTGGGGGCCCGGGTTCAAAAGGTGCTCGAGACTGCTCCACCCGCCAACCCGGGGGGCGGCTGACCTCGCCGGCGCCCGGTTTCCGGGATTATCTGACCTGTTTTTTCGCAACCGACACGAGCCGCCCGATCCGGGCGGCTCGTGCCTTTTCAGCGCAACACGCTGTCTCAAAGCTACTTACGTTCCGGCAGCGCCCCCCGGAAAAGGCCCGATAACCAGCCCTGGCGGGATGGCTTTGCCGGTTGGTGATTCCGGGGTATTTCTCCCGGTTTTTTTGGTTGGAACGGACGAACGGGGCTTGACGCCAGCCGGAGGATCAGGTACCTTGCGACCGGTTGCCACTGCGCTCGTGCGCGGTGTGTGGAGTGAGTCCGAGAGTTCGCGATCAGAGAGTGTCTCCGACGTCAGATTCATGATCTCGATGTGGCTGGGCAGCTACCAGCCAAGCGAGGGGCAGGCGTTCGGGATTGAACCACGAAATGGTCCCAGTGGCTGGGGGACCGGAGAGGAAGGAAGCTGTGAAGAGAGTCACGACCGCAGTTGGAGCGATTGCGCTGTTCGCGGGAGCGGCCGTTGCCGGCACGCCTCACCTGCAGATCAAGGGATCGCATGACAAGCTGTACGCCGGCGACATGAGCTCCATCATTTTCCACAACTCATCCACGCCTCCGGGCAACAACAGCTTCACGGGCTCCGAGCTCGACGCTGTCGCCGCGGCGCTGGAGGCGGACGGGATCAGCCTTCAGGGCAAGATCACCGTCTTCTATGCCCTGATCACCGACGGCATCAACGCCGGCGGCCCGACCAGCTACGGCATCCAGACGATCGTTGACCGCAACGTCCTTGGTTCGGGCAACCCGACCGCGAACGCCAAGGTCTCGGCCGCGACCGAGATCACCAACCTGAACACCCTGGCCTACATCAACGATGACCCGACCACGGGAGCCGGGCCCAACCAGTTCAACGACCTGTCCGAGCCCTACATCAACACGGGCGCCCTGGGTGAGTTCTTCGCGGCTGGCACGGCCAAGCGCTCGGCCGGCACATTCTGGTGGGATGACGTGAACCGCGGCGATGGCCAGGCGTGGACGCGCACCCGTCATGGCGATCGCGCCTGGTACGACTGGGACAGCGTCTCCGGCTTCAACCCGCACACGCCGGGTTCCGGCGGCGACATCAGCGACTTCTTCCAGTTCCTGACTTGGGATGGCAGCAGCTGGCAGGTCGTCGCGACGCGTGATTTCGTCTGGGATGGTTCGATCCACAACCAGACCTACATCCTCGACGTGATCATCCCCCTCCCCGGTCCGGCCGCCATGGGCCTCGCCGGCCTGATGGGTCTCGGCGTGATCCGTCGTCGCTCGCGGTAACCTCCGATCTCGCGTTCTTCACAGCTCGATTCGTGACGAGGGCCGGCATCCGCCGGCCCTCGTTTTTCTGGATACCGAGGTGCTCGCGCCACGTCGGGAGCCACCCGCGGTCGGAGTCGGCGTAAACCCGATACCCGCATGGGGCTGCGTCGGGAACGGGTGACGCGAGATCTCGCCCTCCGCCCGGCTTCGATCAGCCCCCGCTGCCCGCGATCCGGGGCACCACCCGCTCCGCATCGCTCGCCAGCTCGAAGAACGTCTCGGGGCCGAACCCGAACAGCCCTGCCACGAGGCTCGACGGGAACATCGACACCAGTTGGTTCATCTCGCGGACGTTGCCGTTGAAGAACCGGCGAGCGGCCGCGATCCGGTCCTCCGTGTCCGCCAGCTCCAGCTGCAGGGCGCCGAAGCGCTCATCGGCCTTGAGCGTCGGGTAGCCCTCCGCCAGGGCGAAGAGCCGGCCCACGCCGCGCATGAGCTCGGTCTCGTCCGCGGCCTGGGAGGCGTACGCCCCGATGTTGCCCGCGGCGCGATTGCGCAGCTCGATCACCCGTTCGAGCACGCCTCGCTCATGGGCCGCGTATCCCCGCACCGTCTCGACGAGGTTGGGGATCAGGTCGTACCGCCTCTTGAGCTCGACATCGATGTCAGCCCAGCTCTCGCGGATGTGCTGGCGCACTCGGGCGAACCGGTTGTACGTCGCCACCAGCCAGACCAGCGGCATGAGCGCCAGCACTCCCACGACCAGCAGCGCGATCCACGGTGTTTCCATCGCTCATGGGTCCCTTGAGGCTTCGTCGAGGTCCGGCCAGGTCCACCGGCAAGCGCCACCGTCGGTGCCGGGGCCACCACCCCGCGATCGGTTCAGCCCCGCGCCGCCGCATCGCCGGTCGCATCGAGCTGGCGCGTCAGGTGGTCCGGCCACAGGTCGAAGAACGCCCTGATCCAATCGAGTCGGGCGAGAAACTCCGGCGAGTCCCAGCGCCGAGCGCCGTCCGTCACGCACACGGCGCCGCGCTCCAGGTCCACGCAAGGCGGGTTGGATGCCAGGAGAAACTCCATCATCCGGGGGTGGCAAACGTCATAGGCGAACCGCTTGTCGCGGCTCTTGACGTGGAAGCGCCGGCTGAACTCGGCCGACTCGAAATCGATGTCGTCAAACCCGAGGGCTCCGGCCAGCTTGTCCAGGAGCCCCTCGCGCCGGATCAGCAGGTCGGGAACACGGGGAAACGGCGGGTGGAGGATCAGGTAGCTGAAGCGGTAGGTCGTGGTCGTGGTCGTCTTGCCGTTGCTCCGGGTCACCTTGTAGAGGAAGTCGCCCGCCCGGGCCGGAAAGGCCCGCCCGTCGATCTCGACCGAACCCGACATGGTGTTGTACGCCTCGCGCGAGTGCCCGCGGCGAAAGACCTCGAACTGCGAGTAGGTGTCGTCGTGCGACCGGTCGCGCGCGGGATCGAAGGCCCACCCGAGGGAGGCCGCCAGCGCCGCCAGCTCGTCCCGGCGCTTCCGCTCCTGCCGGACGTGCCAGACCGCGGCGCCAATCGCCAGCAGCGCGAACACGACCAGGACCAGGATGAGCATCCCCGGGGGCACGCCGGGCCTAAGCGTAGTCGATGTCGCGCCGATGCGCTACCGCCTCGCGCGGACCATCTCGCCCAGCCGGGCCAGCCCCGCCTCCAGATTGTCCCGGGACGGGCCGAAGCTGAAGCGCACGAACGAGGCCAGCGGCGATCGCCCCGTCCGCCGCCGGTGCGGGTTGACGTCAAAGTACTCGCCCGGAACGGTCAGCACGCGATGCTCGAACGCGGCCCGCATGAACCCCTCCCCATCGTTCAGAGGCGCCGGCAGACGCTCCACCGAGCCCCAGGCGTAGAACGTCCCCGTGGGGCGATCCCCGGCGGTGTCCTCGACCGGGAACTCGATCCCCAGCTCGCGCAGGCGCGAGATCGTCAGCCGGTGCTTCTCCGCGAAGACGTCGCGAAGCGCGGCCGTCTCCTGGTCGGCTCGTTCCGGACCCAGCACCTCGAGGGCCGCCCGCTGGATCGGGCGTCCCGGTCCGCCGTCCAGAAAG
>CAYWOF010000060.1:0-12433 GCA_964459825.1 uncultured Phycisphaeraceae bacterium
GGCGGAGAAGGCCGCGGCCCGAGACCTCGCGGCGAGGGGCGAGCTGCGGCTGCTGTTCGTCGCGCCCGAGCGGCTGCTGATGCCCGACTTCCTGGCGTGGGCGGCGCGCCTGAACGTCGGGGCGATCGCCATCGACGAGGCCCACTGCATCAGCCAGTGGGGGCACGACTTCCGGCCCGAGTACCGGCGCCTGGCGGAGCTGCGCGAGGTGCTGCCGGGCGTGCCGATCGCGGCGTACACGGCGACGGCCACGCCGCGCGTGCGCGAGGACATCGTGGCGCAGCTGCACCTGCGCGAGGCGGCGGTCTTCGTGGGGTCGTTCGACCGGCCGAATCTGACGTACCGGGTGTTGCCGCGCGTGGATCTGATCGGGCAGACGCTCGAGGCCTTGGGGCGCCATCCCGGGCGTGCGGGGATCATCTACTGCATCAGCCGCAAGGACACCGAGGCGCTCGCGGCGTCGCTCAAGGCGCAGGGAGTGGACGCCGCGCCGTACCACGCGGGGCTGGATGCCAAGGTGCGCTCGCGCGTGAGCGACGACTTCCGGTCGGAGCGGCTGGCGGTGGTGGTGGCGACGGTGGCGTTCGGGATGGGCATCGACCGGGGCGATGTGCGCTGCGTCATCCACGCCGCGCTGCCCAAGAGCCTGGAGCACTACCAGCAGGAGACGGGCCGGGCCGGGCGCGACGGGTTGCCCGCCGAGTGCCTGCTGCTCTACTCGGCGGGGGATGTGGTGCGCTGGAAGACCATCATGGAGCGGGGCGCGAGGGAGAGCGGGGCGGCGCCCGAGGTGCTGGCGGCCCAGTTCCGGCTGCTGGAAGGGATGCGGTCCTTCGCGGCCTCGACGCGCTGCCGGCACGCGGCCATCAGCGCCTACTTCGGGCAGGAGTACCCGCGGGCCGAATGCGGGGCGTGCGACGCGTGTCTGTCGGAGCACGTGGCGGCGGCCGAGGCCCACGAGACGGCGCGCAAGATCCTGTCGTGCGTGGCGCGCTGCGACCAGCGTTTCGGGGCCGCGCACGTGGCGGACGTGCTGCTGGGGCGGGACACGGAGCGCATCCGCGAGCGCGGGCACGACCGGCTGAGCACCCACGGGCTGCTCAAGCACCTGCGCAAGGAGCAGGTGATGAACTACATCGGGCAGCTGGTGGATGCGGGGGACCTGGGACGGACCGAGGGCGAGTACCCGGTGCTGTGCCTGACGGCGGGGTCGGCGGAGGTGCTGCGCAACCAGCGGCACGGGGTGCTGGTCGAGGCGCGGGTCACGCGGGAGCGTCCGCAGCGGGCGCGGCGCGGGGCGGCGGATGCTCCGCCCCTTTCAGCGGACGAGGCGGCGATGTTCGAGCACCTGCGTCGGGTGCGGCGGCGGCTGGCCGAGGCGCGGGGCGTGCCGCCGTTCGTCGTGCTCGGCGATGCGACGCTCGAGGAGATCTGCCGCGTGCGCCCGGGGTCGAGGGCGACGCTGATCCACGTGCGCGGGATCGGGACGCGCAAGGTGGAGGACTTCGGGGAGGAGATCGTGGGCGCGGTGCGGGCCTGGTGCGCGGAGCATCGGCTGGCGCTGGACGCGAAACCGGGTTCGCGCCCGCGCCGGGAGGGGGCGGGGGCGCCGGGCCTCTCGTCGGGTGCGGCGCTCGCGGCCCCCATGTTCCGGCGGGGGGACTCTGTCGAGACCGTGATGGCGGCGATGGGCCGGGCCCGGAGCACGGTGGAGGAGTACCTGGTCGAGATCATCCGCATTGAGCCGCCGCCGACGCTGCGCCCGTGGGTGGATGAGGCGACGGACCGGCGCGTGCGCGAGGCGTACCGCGAGCTGGGGGAGGGGCCGCTGCGTCCGCTCTGGGAGCGGCTGGAGGGCAACGTCGGGTACGGGCAGATCAAGGCCGTCCTGGCGTGGCGCGGGGGCGCCGAGCCCGTCCAATGATCGGCTGGAACCGAGGAGCCACCCGATGAGCGTGTTGCTGCCATCCGCGCCCGGCGCTGCCCGGCGCGAGAGGTTCGCGGCCATCCTCGCCGTGGTCGTCGGCGTGGGCCTCATGGCCGTCAAGTTCATCGCCTACGGGCTCACGGGCTCGGCCGCGATCTTCTCGGATGCCGTCGAGTCGATCGTCAACGTGCTGGCCTCGCTCCTGGCCTTGTATGCGGTGTGGCTGGCCCACGAGCCGCCGGACGAGTCGCACCCCTACGGGCACGGCAAGGTCGAGTTCATCTCGGCGGCGTTCGAGGGCGGGGCGATCTGCATCGCGGCGGTGGTCATCGTCGTGCGGACGGTCGAGGCGCTGGTGCGCGGCGGGATCGCGGTCGAGCACCTGGGCATCGGCCTGGTGCTGATCGGCGCGAGCATCGCGGTCAACGGCGGGGTGGGCGCGTACCTGATCTGGCTGGGGCGCCGGACGGGGTCCATGACGCTCGAGGCCGATGGGCGCCACCTGGCGTCGGACTCGATCACGTCGGCCTCGGCCATCGCGGCCCTGCTCATCGTCCGCTTCACCGGTTGGCAACTGGCCGACCCGATCGCGGCCCTGCTCATGGCGGCGTACATCGGCTGGACGGGGCTCTTCGTGTTCCGGCGTGCCATGGGCGGGCTGATGGATGAGCAGGATGCGGCCGACCGGCGGCTGGTCCATTCGATCCTGGAGGCGCACCGGGGGCCGGGCGGGAAGGAGCCGCGGATCTGCTCGTATCACAAGGTGCGCCACCGGCACTCGGGCCGGTACCACTGGATCGACCTGCACCTGCTGGTGCCGGCGGGGATGCCGGTTCGCGAGGCGCACGACACGGCGAGCGCGATCGAGCACGAGATCGAGCAGGCCCTGGGCCCGGGGGACGCCACGGCGCACATCGAGCCGTGCGAGGACGCGGCGTGTCCCACTTGCCACCCGGCCTGAACCGGGAGCGGGTCGGGCTCCCGCTTTCGCGCCCCCGTTTCCGGGAGCCGGGCGTGCGAGCCCCGCTCCGCAATGAGGGCGGGCGCTCGACTCTCGAGCGCCCGCCCGGAACTGCTCCCGCCTGGTCCGTTCGACCCGCCGTCAGCCACCCGGGCACCCCAGGGCGAACTGCGTCTGGAAGCAGATGAAGTCGCTGACATTCAGGACATCGTTGTTGTCGCAGTCGGCGTAGGTCGCGCCCAGGGCGAACCGCGTCTGGAAGCAGATGTAGTCGTTCACGTTCAGGACGGACGACCCGTTGAGCCGGTTCTTGTCGCAGTTGGGGTAGCAGGATGTCCCCTGGAACTCGTAGGCGCCCATGTCCACCACCGGTCCGGGCCCGGGCCCGGCGTCGGGCATGCCCGTGTCGTCGACGAACCGGGGCAGCCCCGCGGCATCCGTCGTGATCAGGGGCGACATCATGTCGCGCTCCGCCGCGTCGATGCAGTCGGACCCCGAGAGGAGCCTGTAGTTGTCATCGGGCGTGCCGATGATCAGGTCGGGCCCGTAGGGGTCGACGAAGGATGGGTCGGTCGCCACGTTCCCCACCCCTCCCAGGGTCCCCGTCAGGCCCTGGATGTCGCAGTAGCGCACGACGGGCGTGCCGCTGAAGACGTCGATCTGGGAGCGCTGGCCGCCGGCCATGTCGACGTTCTCCCACAGGATGGAGTTGTGGACCAGGGGCGTGCCGCCGTCGATCACCACGCCGCCGCCCGATCCCCAGGCCCCAGGAGGCCCCGGCTCGGCACCGGAGCCGCCCTCGCCGCCGGGTCCGGTGCGGTTGCCCATGAGCGTGCAGTTGGTGATCGAGGCGCCGGGAAGGGCCTCTTTCAGCACGATGCCGGCGCCGTGTCCACCGTTGCCGCCTCCGGCTCCCGTGCCACCGGCGGACCCGCCTCCGCGCCCGCCCCGGCCGGTGTAGCCGCCCGCGAAGATGCAGTTGACGAACTCGGTGGAGGACTGTTCGGAGTAGATGCCGGCGCCCGAGCCGCCTTGGCCGCCCACGGCACCGCCGGAGCCGCACGGGCCCGCCCCCGCGCCGCCATCCCCGGTGATGTTGCCGAGGAAGAAGCAGTCGCGGACCAGGCCTCCGCTGGAGTAGAGGTAGATCCCCGCCCCGGGCCCTCCGTAGGAGCCCGCGTGGGGGAATCCGGCCGTGCAGCCGCCGGCGCCGCCGGCGCCCGTGTGGTTGTCGTAGAACGTGCACCCCGCGATCAGCGGAGACGAGTTGACGCAGTAGATCCCGGCTCCCGGCCCGCCCGGGTCGGGGTTCTCGGAGCTGCCGGCCCCGTCGGCGGTGCGGTTCCGCGTGATCACGCAGGCCGTGATCGTCGGCTCCGCCTGGACGATCCGGACGCCTCCGCCCGCGTAGCTGGTGATGCTGCCGCGCGCGTATCCGCCGGTGATCGTGAAGCGATCGAGGACGGCGCCGGCGCCCACCAGTTCCGCGACGACCACGGTGTTGCTGTTGTCGTTGATGTTCGTGAAGTTCGGGCCGTCGTCCCCGTTCAGGTCGCCGCTCAGAATCGTGACATGGGCCGCCGGGTCGGGGTCGCGCTCCGCGCGCGACGTCTCGGTCCCCGCGAACGCGCCGTAGATCCCCACGCCATCGGGGAGGCCGAACGAGGCGCTGGTGCTGCCTCCGGGCGGTGCCGGGCGATACGTCCCCGCGGCCACCCAGACCTCCGATCCTGCCACGGCCACGCCGATTCCGTCCTGCAGCGCGGTGATGGCGTCGGCCCAGCTCGTTCCCGTGTTGGCGCCCGTCGCGGAGGCGCTGATGCGCACGATGCCCGGCGTGCACGGCGCGATGCCGAGCGTCGCCTCGTGCGACAGGACCGGGGTGCCGCACGCGTTCCGCACCTCGCAGTCGTACCGGCCCGCGTCGGCCGGGCTGGCGCCGGCGATGGTGTACGTCGGCCCGGTCGCCGTGGGGATCACCTGGCCATCGTGGCGCCAGGAGTACGAGAGGGGCTCCACGCCCGTCGCCCGCACCTCGAACACGGCCGGGCTCCCCGCGCACACGGCGCGATCACGCGGCTGGGTGGTGATGACCGGCGGTTCGGCGCACGGCGTGGTTCTCACGTGGAGCACGAAGTTCCCGGCGGCGCCGCTGTTCCCGCTGAGGCGGATCAGGAAGGACTCTCCCTGAACCACGGGCCTGGTCAGGCACGAGTTGAATGTGCCCGGTCCGCAGAGCGAGGTCCCGCACAGCGAGCCGCACGCGATCTGGTTGGCGGTCGTGCCCGGGCACGCGGAGTGGAACGAGAGGACGGTCCAGAACGCCGAGCCGCAGGTGTCGATCGCCACGCTCCCGGTCGCGGGGGCGGTGTAGCGGAACCAGACGTCCGGCCCCGGCGTGAGGAAGGGCGTGACACAGCCGGCCCCGCCGTCCACGTTCGCGCCCACCGTCGAGCCGACGAACGTCCCATCGCCGATCGGCGTGGCGTCGGCGCAGTTGTCGTTGGGGAGGGTCGCCGCCTCGGCGTTGAGCGTGATGGAGAAGGGTCCGGCGTCGGCGGTGTTGAAGTTCGCGACGCGGATCTGGTAGATCGTCCCGGCGACGATCGGCGTGAGGAAGCAGGTCTCGGGCGTTGCGCACGAGACGTGCCCGCACATCTGCGTGCACCCGACCTGGTTGGCGGCCGTGCCGGGGCACCCGGTGTGGAGGGAGACGCGCTTGGCCTCGTTGTCCGCGCCGCACAGGCGGATGCGCAGGTTCCCCGTCGTGTGCGCGCTGTAGGTGTACCAGACGTCCCGGAGGGGCGCGATGGGCGTGCACGTGGTGCTCCCATCGACCGTGGCGCCCAGCAGGGTGCCCGGTATCACCTGGCCGTCGATGATCGGTGTCGCGTTCACGCACAGGTCGTTGGCGGGGGGCTGGGCCGCGGCCGGGCACACTCCGAGGAGGAGCGTGGCGAGGGCGGCGCTGAAACGAACACGGCGACGGGATGTAGCGAGCACGCGTCCCAATGGATCCTCCGGGGCAAGTGGGTTCGAATGCACGGCATCGTGAGAGCGCGTCCGCGCCCCGGCGATCGAGGACGATTCCCTGATTCGGGGCGCGCCCAGCCCGCGTTGGTGCGAGCGTCCGGCCGCCTTGAACGACCGCGTGGAGGGCCGTTGGAGGGCACGCGTGACGAGTGCGGTTCAAGCCCGCTTGCCCGCAGGCCGAAAAACGACTACTGTATCCATTTATCCGGTATGCACCTCCGGGCTCGAGAGCCTGGGTCGGTGCCCGGGTCTACCGATGAGGCGCCTTGCGCGCGGGAGTGATCCATGCACGTCAGAACCGCAAGTCGTTGTGCAACAGGATTTTGTGCTTCGATGGTGGTTGTCGTAGCCGCCGGGATGGCCCAGGCGCAGGAGGCCGCTGCCCCGCCCGCCACTACCACCGGCCTCTCGCGCGAGGCCACGTTCGCCTTCGGTTCGGAGCGATGGCATGACGACTCCGAGGTATTCTGGCCCGGCTTCCTGTCCGGCTTGCGCGGGTTCGAGCACTTCTACGAGCCCGTCGGCCAGCCCATCTACTTCGAGAGCCCGTTCAACTACACCGGCGTCCGCTTTCTGTACCTCCACCACGAGTTCTCCGACGGCTCGACGCTGGCGGGGGGCGACCTGGACGTGGCCGCGGTGCAGGCGCGCCTGGCCCTCTCCGAGCGGTGGCAGTTCATCGCCACCAAGGACGGCTACAGCTGGCTCGACGCGGACGCCCTGCCCGAGGATGAGGGATGGAACGACATCGCGGCCGGGCTCAAGTACACGTTCTACGCGGATCGCGAGCAGGACCTCGTGATGGCCGGCGGGGCCCGCTGGCAATGGGGCAACGGCGACGGCGAGGTGCTCCAGGGCAAGAACCAGGAGGTGAGCCCCTTCATCAGCCTGGCGAAGGGCTGGGATCGCTTCCACGTGATCGCCGACTTCACGTACCGGTTCCCCGATGGGAACGGCAACGAGGTGGCGATGTGGGACGTGCACCTGGACTACGAGGTGGCCCCGCAGGCCCTGCCGGGCCTGGCCCCGGTGCTCGAGTTCCACGGCGTCCACTACATCACGGACGGGGACGTGATCTCGATCGACGTGGGCGGCCTGGACTACACGAACCTGGGGTCGGACGACGTCTCGGGGAGCGCGGTGGTCTGGGCCGGCGCGGGCGCGCGGTGGAAGCTCAATCCGCACGTCTCGATCGGCGCGGTGTACGAGTTCGCCCTGACCGATCCGGACGATGACATCATGGACAAGCGGGTGACCGTGGATCTGGCCGTCGTCTGGTAGCGCGGCGCGGTATCCTCCCGCCCATCTCCGGGAGGATCCCCCATGCCCAAGGCCGTCCAGTTCACCGTCGGTCTCGACAACACCGCGGGGACGCTCGCGGCGCTGTGCGCCCGTCTGCGTCGGGCGCGCGTCAACATCGAGGCGATCTCGGTCGTGGACAACGCCGACTGCGGCTGGGTGCGCCTGATCGCCACGCCGGCCGCGCGCGCCCGGGCGGCGTTGGCCCGCGCCCGCTACACGGTCTGCGCCCGGCTCGTGATCACCGTGCCGCTGGAGAACCGGCCCGGCGAGCTGGAAGCCCTGGCCGCCCGCCTGGCCCGCGCCGGCGTGGACATCCGCTACGTGTACGGGAGCACCCCGCGCGGGGGTTCCTCGACGCTCGTCCTCGGGGTGAGCGATGTGGATGCCGCATTGGCGGCCCTGGAGCGATCGGAGCGCCGATCTGGCCGGCGCTCCTGATTCAGCACGCCGGACACGGGGGCCGGATCGGCCGTTTTCGTGTCGGGCGTGGCCGTTTGGACAGTTGCGGGGGGTAATCCGCTCCAACCCGGCCGCTTGCCGACCGTGGATCTCCTGTGGGTCGGTGGCAGCGTTGTCGCTTCTCCAAAGGGAGGCAGGGGCGACGACCCGTCCGGAGAGCCCGTGCCCGACTGGAAGAGACACCCAAAACCGACGAGGCCGACGGGCGAATAAGAGGATGGAAAGCGAGGAAGCCATGACACGCCGCGATGAACAGCTTGACCCGAACCGGCTCCTGGAGGCGGCCGAGGCCGCCATGGAGGCGGTCGAGGAGGTGGCGGCGGAGACGGGTCGGCGTGTGCACCCGCTGGACCTGCTGGGAAGCCCCGAGCAGCCGCGAAGCCTGTGCGCGTTCACGCGCTGGGAGATCGAGCAGGCGTGCGAGTTCCTGCACCGGCTGGGTGAGCTGGAGATGCCGCGAGCGCGCGACGTGGCGTAGTCGCGGGCGCTCTCAACGGGCGTCGGGGCGGGTCGCCCGGGTCAGACGGTCGAGGATCGCGTCCCAGAGCTCGGGGTTCTCCGGCCCCCGCGGGGGACGGTCGATGGCCAGGAGGTCCATTCCGAGTTCGTCGGCCTCGCGCAGGGCCGCGTAAAGGCGGGCGGCGTAGGCGCCGGCCTCCGCGGGCAGGCGGATCAGGCGGTGGGGTGGGGGCACCGGCCGATCCGCGTGTGAGAGGAAGGCGACCCGTGGGGCCGTGGACAGGATCGCCGGCCAGTCGGCCGGTTCGAGGAGCACCGCGGGCGTCCTGGGCGCGTAGTGCACGCCGAGCAGGCCGGGGCTGGGGGCGGGAAGACCGGCGGATCCGATCGCGCCGGGTCCGGCGATCGTGCACCCCAGCACGCGGGAGATCTGGGGCGCCGTGACCACGCCGGGCCGCAGGATCCGCGGCGGGTCGGACGACAGGTCGAGGACGGTGGACTCGATGCCGGCGCGGCAGGGGCCGCCGTCGAGCACCTGCACCTGCTCCTCGGAGAACGAAGCGCGGACGTGCTCGGCGGTGGTCGGGGAGAGGCCCCCGGACGGATTGGCGCTGGGACCGACGAGGGGTTTTCCCAGGGCGTGGAGCAGGGAGAGCGTGATGTGGTGGTCCGGGCAGCGGACGCCGACGGTGGGGCCGGCGCCGGTGACGATGTCCGGGACCGCATCGGCCTTCGGAAGGACCAGGGTCAGGGGACCGGGCCAGAACGCTCGGGCGAGCGTCTCGGCCCGGGCCGGCCAGGTGCCGACGACGGTGCGGGCCATGGCCGGATCGGCGACGTGCACGATGAGAGGGTTGAGCGCGGGTCTGCCCTTGAGTTCGAAGACCCGGGCGACGGCGCGGGCGTCGAGGGCGTCCGCCCCGAGGCCGTAGACGGTTTCGGTCGGGAAGGCGACGAGGCCTCCCGCCCGCAGGCGGGCCACGGCCCGGGCGATCTCTTCCGGTCCGGCGGTCATGGGGGCCGTCACAGGGCTCAGGGCGGATCGGGGACGACGAAGTCGATCCGGCTGCGCTCCAGGGCGGTGCCCGTGGCGGCGTGGAGGCGCGCCAGCGACGTCATATAGTCGATCAGGGCCCGGGTTTCCTCCTGCTCGGCGAGGGCGAGCGTCTCCTGGCGCCGGCGCTCGAGGTCGAGGGCCTGGACGGTGTAGCCCGTGGACTGCTGCTGCTCGAGCAGGAGCGTGCGGAGGTTCTCCGACTCGGCAAAGCGGGCGATGCGGGTCTGGCCGATGAGCTGGTACTGGAGGTAGACATCGCGCAGGGCGCGCACGACCTCGAGCGTGACCTGCTGGACCGTGTTGCTGTAGGCGATGGTGGCCTGGGAGCGCTCGAGGCGCCGGATGCGGTACTCGGCCTCGGCCCGCCGGTTGCCGATGGGCACCTGGAACGCGACGCCGACCAGGTAGGAGATGAACTGCCCGCTGGCGGCTTCGGCGTACGCCGGCCCGACCGTGTCGTCCAGGCCCTGGAACCGGGCCTCGAGGCGGGCGTCGAGCTGGGGGAGCCGGGCGTTGTCCGCGACGACCTGGCGGATGGCGGTGTCGTCGAGGGAGAGGATGGCCTGCTGGATCTCGGGCCGGTTCCGGATGGCGCTGCCGAGGAGCTCGAGGAGGCTGAAGGAGACCGGTTGGTCGAGCGCATCGTCCGCCGGAAGGATCAGGCTGGCGCCCCCCACGGGCAGGGCGGGATCGTTGATGAGGCTCTTGAGCCGGTCGCTGGCCTGGCGGACGACGTTGCGGGCGCGCTCGACATCGGCGCGCCGGCGTTCCACCGTCGCGCGGGCGTCGGCGATCTGGGCCGGGGTGGCGTCCACGTTGACGCGGCGCTCCGTGCGCGCCAGGACGGTGTTGCCGCGTTCGAGCAGGCGCTGCAGGATGAGCAGGTTGTACTGGGCCTGGACCAGGTCCCAGTAGGCCAGCTCGGTGTCGGTGACGATGCGGCTGAGGTCGATCTTGAGCTGGGCGATCGAGCTCCGCTCGGCGTTGCGGTTGAGGCGTACCTGCGCGAGCGCCACGTCGGAGCCGAAGTTGCGCAGGAGGGGCTGGTCGAGGCGCAGGACCACGCTCGCCAGGTCCGAGGGGTTGGGGTTCGTGGAGAGTCCCTCGGTCTGCTCGTGGTTGTAGGCCAGGTCCGTCTGGAGGGTGAGCTGCCCCCCGGTGACGAGCTGGCGCCGAAGGCCGAGCTGGTTCTGCATGGCGACACGCTGGTCGGCGCTGGCGCCGCCGAAGGTCGCCGTCTGCGGGTCGTCGGTGTTGGACCAGGTGGCGTTGTCGAACAGGGTCCAGTCGAAGGCGGCCTGGGCCGCGACGACCTGGGCCTGGCTGATGGCGGGCGCCAGGCGCGCGAACTGGACCTCGAGGTTGTTCTCGGCCGCCGAGCGGAGGGCCTGCTGGAGGCTGACCTTGACCGTCGCCTGGGGTTGGCCGAGGAGGTCCTGCTGGAGGGTGAGGGAGTCGCGGTCGTAGGAGGCGGGCCCTGCCATGCGCACCAGCTCGGGCAGGAACTCCTCGCGGATGCCCAGGCGCGCGATGTCGAAGTCGCTGAGCGTGGGCCGGGGCGCGGGGAAGAGCTCGGCCTGGGCCACCTCGCGACGGGTGGCCTCGACGATGGCCCGCCGGAGATCCTGCTCGCTCTGGACGGCCAGGGGAGAGGAGCAGCCGGCCCAGGCGGTGAGGGCGGCGGCACACGCCGCGGGCGCGATCGGGAGCGGCGCTCGGCGGCGGTGGCGCATGGCGGGGGACACGGTATCGCCCGCGGACGCGGGGGTCAAAGCACGGGCTGGGCTTGACGGCACGCCCGGAGCGCTTCGGGTACACTTGGCCCCGACGGCGAGAGTCGGCGCGCGGCCGGGGCCGCGCGGTCCGTGCGAGGATGCACGGCGCGTGCCCCCGAAGGGGCGGGAGCGAACCGGCGCGAAGGAGCGTGACGCCATGGACGATCGGGTGAAGCGTGCGGGTCGGTGGACGCGGGGCGCGGCCGGGGCGACGGTCGGCCTGGCGGTGTTGGTGGGGATCTCGGGCGTGCTGGCGCCGACGGCCGGTGCGCGCGGTCAGGTGTCCTCCGTGGAGCCGTACTACGCCGTCGTGACGTCGGCGGAGGCCGAGCTGCGCTCGGGGGAGGGGACGCGGTACTACGCGGTGGCGAAGCTGGGCGCCGGGCAGGTGCTCCGGGTGGATGGCCTGGGGCCGGAGTGGGCCCGCGTGGTCTACCCGGCGGGAACGCCCGCGTACGTGCCGGCGGACAGCGCCACGCCCGACTCGGGCGCCGGCACGGTCACGCTGACTCAGGCGGTCTCTCCGCGTGCGGCAAGTCTGCGGACGGGCGGCCCCGCCGGCAGCTGGAAGCCGGCGACCCCGCAGGCGCTGGCGGTGGGTACGAGGCTCAAGCTGCTGGCGCCCGAGGTCGTGGGCGAGGGCGCCGGGCGGGCGTACCTCGTCGAGGCGCCCTCGTCGGCGCGCGGCTTCGTGCCCCTGGGCGCGCTGGGGCGCGCCACGCCGGAGCAGATCAGCGCGCACCTGGCGACGATGCCCCCGGATGCCGCGGTTCCGGCGACGACGAGCGAGGGCGCCGGGGAAGCGGCCAGGCCGCCGGTGGTCATCGAGCAGAAGCCCGCCGAGCCGACCGAGGCCGAGCGGCGGGCGGCCTCGATCCGCCAGTTGGAGGCGACCTTCGAGGCGGTCCGGAAGCAGCAGACCGATGACGATGAGATTCGCGCGCTCATCGCCGAGTTCGAGCGGGCGATCGGGGAGCTGGGGGACGCGCCCGGCGCGGCGGGGCTCCGGGCCCGCATGACGCAGCGGATCGAGATCCTCCGGCTGCGCCTCGACCTGCAGGCCCGTCTGCGGGAGATGACGGGAGCCCAGCAGACTCTCGGCGCCGATGCGGCGGCCCTGGCGGAAAAGATCGCCGCGTTCGAGCGCTCGCGGCGCTACGACATCGTGGGGCGCCTGACGGCCAGCACGATCTACGACGGGACGCGCTTGCCGCTCATGTACCGGGTGCAATCGGTCGGTCCGGCCCCGACGCGCACGCTCGGCTACGTCAAGCCGCCGGAGGGGGAGGACACGCTGGGGCTCGGGAACAAGATCGGGCAGATCGTAGGGATCGTGGGGGAAGTGATGGTCGATCCCTCGCTGCGCCTGAGCATCGTGACGGCGGTGCGTGTGGACCCCCTGGAGCCGACGCTCGGCTAGCCGCCGCCGGCGCCCGCGCCGGCGACCTCCGGTCCGGGTG
>CAYWOF010000061.1:0-12407 GCA_964459825.1 uncultured Phycisphaeraceae bacterium
CATTCCTTGGCTTACCACCGGCCTCCGGCCCCAGAGGCAGGGACCCAATCCCAAACATCGCGGGGCGCCCTATCGGCGATCGAGTCGGTGGGGTCATGTGTCCACTCCCGGGACTTCCTCACGGAAGTACCTCGTCATCCGCTCGCGGTCCGCGAGCGATGGGAACTGTCTGCCGACGACGCTGGAGAGGCGCGCCAACGTCTTGCGGTTGATGGCTGTCTGGTCCTCGAATACGGCGGCCGCAGTGAACGGAATCGCGTGCCGCTCGAAGTGGTAGCAGGAGATCGTGGCCTTCTGGCACTGGTCGTCGTTCGCGATGGCGAACACAAAGCTCGGCCTCGGGCGGCCGTTGATCTTGCAGTCCACGACGTACAGGCCCTCCGGGTCCGTAGCACGATCTGCGTAGTCGAACGCGAGGCGATGCTTGGGCACCGCTTCCTCCATCAGGGCGCGGAAGTCCTCGAAGAACGTGGACTGCACGCGGTCTCGGGTCCAGAGCGCGGTGGCGGTGATGCGGCTGATCGCCTGGACGAACGAGAACAGCGCATCGCCGAACTGCTCGTCCGGGATGGCCAGGCGCAGCTCGCCCGCGTGATTCTGCACGCGGTACGTGCCCAGCGCGTTGTCGATGACCTTCGCGCGCGTTCCGGTGGCGAGCTCCACCTCGGCATAGCTGAGGTGCATGAACGTGTGGCCTTCGTCGGACAGGACCCACTGGCCCTGCTCGTCGCGCAGGACGACCACGAAGTGGTCGCCATCGTCGAACATGAACGGCGTGTAGACGATGTATCTCCCGAGGCCCTCGCCCTCGAGGTCCACCTCGGCGCAGACCTTCTCGCGGAATGACCGGATGATGTCCGCGGTGCTCATGGCCCGTTCTCCTCCGCCCGATCGAACAGCGGCGCGGGGCTCTCAACTCCCGGGGCGATCAGCCCGTTCGAGCGGACGAACAGGCGGAGCGCCGACTCGAAGGAATCGTATTCGTCCGTGACCTCGGCGTAGCCATCGGTTTCCAGCCCCTCGTTCTGGTAGCGCTCGGTCGCGCGGTGGACATGGAATCGGTTGCGGAAGGCCGAGTTCGGGAGATTCCGCGCTTTCTCCCACTTGTTGGTGTGCTGGCTCGGGTGGCGGCCGTTGAACCGAATGAGCCGGTAGTGAGTGCGGTCAGCATCCACGAAAACGAGCACCAGGGAGAAGTCCAGTGGGTTCAGGGTGTTCTGGCGGAGGATGAGGCGGAACGCGCGGCCCTGATCGCCCAAGACATCAAGCTCCCGCTGGGTGTGGGTCTGGTCGGCCTTGGGCCTCACGGCCAACCGGCTTTGCCAGTTCGGCGGGAGCGTCTTCCGCTCCGCCAGCAGCCCTTCGATCTCAGCATCGGTCAGCACACGCGGCATGGATCAACCTCGGGACGCATCCAGCGCCACCACCCTCACCACCTCGTTCCCCCTCGGATCAATCACCTTCACCGCCACCCGCCCGTGCTTGCCCATGGGGAACGGGAGGCTTGTTGTCCCGCTCAGGGCCTCGAAGCGTTCGGCATCGATCGGGCCGCCGGGGCCGTTGAGGGCCTTGGCGAGCTTCTCCCATGCCGTGCGGTCGGGGAAGAAAGCCTGGGTGATGCAGAACGTCCGGCCGTCGTAGTCGCTGTCGAGGAACCAGGCGGCCACCTTGTCGGCCCGGGCGCCCGAGATCTGGTTCGTCACGGGGTCGTAGATGTCCACCCCCTCCATCGTGACCGTGTACTCGCTCTCGGGGGGCTGGCCCGTATCGTCGGCGCCCGCCGGGCGCCACTCGGCACCCTTCTTGCCCGGGCCGTTCAATCGCACCCGCGGCTGGCCGAAGACGGTGAAGAGTTGCTGGCTAGCGGAGGCGCCTGCACTCCCGCCCCCCCCCGGCCCGCCACCCTTCTGTTGGCCGGGGTCCTTGAGGAGGCCGGTCATGGCGGGGTTGACGGTGGGGCTGATGTGGCTCAAGTGGACGAACATCTTGCGGCCGCCGGCCACGCGCATGCCTTGGTCCGCTCCGGCTTCGCTGATCGAGGCGCTGGCCGCGCCGTCGAAGCTGAACCCGGCGATGAGGAGGTGCTCGTAGCCGGAGCGGGCGCCGACGCGCATGGCGGCCTCGACCATGGCGGCGGTGATAGGGCCGTACTGCGGCCCGAAGACCACGCCGACGGTCGCCGAGCCATCGGGCTCCGGGTCCGGCCCGTTGGTTCCGAGCAGCCAGCGCCCCTCGGCGTGGAAGAGGCCGCCGGCGCCGCCGCCGCTGTCGTAGAGCGTGTCGAGGCGGGACCAGACCATGTGCTTGTTGTCGAGGAGGCGCACGCCATCGCGCCGGATGAGGTCGCACATCTGCTTGAGGTAGGCGACGGCGTTGCGGGCATCGATCTCGCCCTGGGTCTCGACCATGCGGATGGGGAAGGTCGCGTCGAGGGCGTCGGGTGCGCCGGCGAACTCGGAGGTTCCCACACCGGGGGCATCGGCCCCTCCCTGACGGTCGGGGTTCGTTGCGTCCAAGGCCAGGACATCGCCGAGGGACATCTCGGGCGGCTGGACGGCCTCGGCGGTGAAGGGGCCGCTGACGCGAGTGACGCCGCGGACGATCTCGGGCTGATCGACGAGCTCTTCCTGGTCGGCGTTGGCGGCGATGCAGGCATTGACCTCATCCATCTTGGCGCGCCACGCCTGGCGGTAGGCGGTGACGGTATCGGCCAAGGGCTTGGGCCAGTCGGGGTCGGTGTCGAAGGGGACCTCCCAGTGGTACCAGCCCGCGGCATCGAGATCGACGGTGGCCTTGTCGCGGGCGGCCTTGGAGCGGTCGCGGTTGTCCGGGGGAAGGAGCCAACGGCGGCGGTCGGCATCGGTGACGGCGCGCTTGCCCTCTTTCCGCTCCTTGATGGTGAGCTTGTCGGCCAGACGGGAGCGGAGCGCGGCGGGGACCTTGGCCAAAGCCGCGTTGCAGGCCTTGAGACGATCCTCGAGGATCGGCTCGTGCCGGGCGAAGATGGGGTCGAGGTTCTGGTTCTGAGCGATGGACTTGAGCGTGATGTGGGGGACGGTCCTGTAGACCAGTCCGATGCTCGGGTCGGCGTGGCCGTTGCCAAGCTTGCCCTGCGCGTCTTCACCCTTGACCCGGAAGCGATCGAAGCGGGCGGTAAGAAGGCGCTGGCGGGCGATGGCGATGGCGACGCGGCTGGTGTCGATCGTGATCCAGCGCCGGCCCCACTGCTCGGCGACGTAAGCGGTCGTGCCACTGCCGCAGGTCGGGTCGAGCACGAGGTCGCCGGGGTCGGTGGTCATGAGCATGCAACGCTTGACGGCTTCGGTGGCAGTCTGCACAACGTAGGCCTTTGGATCGGCACGGCTCTGAATGCCCCCGATGTCCATCCAAATGTCAGAGTGCGGGAACGCTGGGAAGTCATCAAGAAAGCGGACGTAGCCGATGGACTCGCCGGTCATCGCCACGCGATCAGTCTGTAAGAGGCGACCCAGTCCCTCTTGATTGGTCTTCCAGCGATTCCGCATGCTGGGCAAGAACGATCGTCCGCCGAGTTCAACTGGGAACCAGCATGCGGCCCCCTCACCCTTTTCTCGACCGACACTCTGGCTCGTGATATTGTCTACCCGGAAGACCCTTGCCGCATCAACGTCATCGACCTGTGAGACTGCAGCACGGAATCCAACGCGCGATTCGGCCTGGTCGTACTTCGCGCCCCCTGCGCCGCCGGCGCTCTTCGTTGCGAAGATCTCGCGGTACTTGACGGTTGAACGGCTGCGCGCGTACCACATTAGATGGTCGACCGTGCTAGGCAGGAGCAGAACTGTCGCACTCGACGTTTTCGAGAAAGCAATCTGTGAAACAAAGTTGGCAGGCCCAAAGATCTCATCCAGCAGCATCCGAACTCGGTGCAGATTCTCATCGCTGATCTGAACAAAAATGCTGCCGGTGTCCGCGAGCAGCTCACGGGCGAGAATTAGTCGGTCGCGCAAATACGACAGATACGAGTGGATGCCCAGGTGCCAGGTGTCGCGGTAGGCCCGGACCATCTCCGGTTCGCGGGTCAGGTCCTGGTCCTTGTCCTTGACATCGCGCCGGCCGACCTCGGGCTGGAAGTTGCTGGCGAACTTGATGCCGTAGGGCGGGTCCATGTAGATCATCTGGACCTTGCCCGCCAGCCCCTCGCGCCGGGCGAGGCTGGACATGACCTGGAGCGAGTCGCCGAGGATCAGGCGGTTGGTCCAGTCGATGGGGTGGCGGTAGAACTGAACGGCCTGGTGGTACTCGTGCTCCGGGTCGGCGAAGAGCCATCTCGCCGCATCCTGGCGGGCCGCGACCTTCAGGATCGCCTGGGCACTGACCCGCTCGTGGATGTGGAGAGCGACGGGATCGACCTCGAACCACCCCCCCCTGTCGTGCTGCTCGCGCTTGGTGGCCCACTCCAACCAGGGCTCGCGGTTGTCGAGCGCCTCGCGGAGCATGGCCCTCTCGTCATCCGTGAGCGCGCCCTTAGCGGCCTTGTCGATCAGGGCGGCGATGCGGGCGGCCGCGCGGTCGGCATCCGCGCTGGGATCGAACCGGAGGATGGGGGCCAAGTGGGGCGAGTAGGCGTACCGAGCCTTGGGGACGGCCGGGACGGTGCCCTCACCGGCGATCTTGGCGGGTGGGTTGTTGAGGCGTTTGGCGGCCTTGTGGCGGAAGTCGGAGGCGGGGAGGGAGCCGGGTGCTCCGTTTCCCTTGGTCCCGGGCGTGTCCTTGCCGTTCTTCCGCTGACCCGCGGCGGCGCCGGCCTTCGGGTTGGGGCGGGGGGAGCGGCGAGTTCGAGAGGGTTTTCCGGGCACCGTCGGACCTCATACCCCCCCCCCCCCGGGGTTGCGCCATCGTACCGGATACGCCCGGTGACGGGAACGGGTGAGGTGATCCCGGGGGCCTGAGGGGCCGGGCACGGCTCGCTCGCGGACGTTGCCGGGTGCTCTAGCCGCGGCGCGGCGGGTCGCGGCAAGCGGCGGCCTGCGGGCCGCTTGCTTGCGAAGCCGGACGTCGTCCCGCATGAGGCGGGCAGTCTACAGCGAGTCGCGCCCGATGAGCCTTCGCGTGTTCTGCCGGGCGAACTCCACGGCCTTGTCGTAGTTCTCGGTCAGCCACCTGTTCGCGGCGGCCAGGCGAGCATCTTCTTTCTTAGTGACGTGGAGGAACCGCCGGCTCACCCGGAAGGCACTCGGGTCCACCGTGCCCTGGCGCGTGTCCGCCGCCGGGCGCGTATCGGTTGGTGTGCAGGTGGGGGCCTCCGGCGGGGACCGTCTGGGCTTGCCTGGTTTGCGTTTGGCCATTCTCGCTCCGCGACTCTACGCCCCTCGGGTCGCCTCTGCCGCCGCGACACTCTGGCCACGACCGGCGCGTTCGTCGTCCCCAACTCGGTGCCGGACCGCCATCCTACCGGATCGGGTGTGGGCGGTGGGGGGCCAATGGCCAAGGCGAAGGGGGGGCTCGTCGCCTTGGGTAACGGGTGCGCCGGGCGGTTTGTGGCTACACCGCCCTCCACCCCTGCGCGATCGGGTACCGCCGCCCCGTGCCGAACGCGACGCTCGTGACCTTCGGGCCCATGGCCAGTTGCCGCCGCTTGAACTCCGCCACGTCGATCATCCGCGCGATGCGCCGGACCAGGGCGAGGTCGAGGCCGGTGGCCGCGGCGATGCTCGTGGGGGCCTGCTGGCCCTCGACGTAGCGCTCGATGATCGCGTCGAGCACCTCGTAGGGCGGGAGCGTGTCCTGGTCGGTCTGGTCGGGGCGGAGCTCGGCGCTCGGGGGCTTGTCGATGGAGCGCTGCGGGATGGGCGGGCCGCGCAGGCCGTCGATCCCGCACCCCCCCCCCTCCCAGGTGGCGTTCATCCAGCGGGCCAGGGCGTAGACCTGCATCTTGGCGACATCGCAGAGGACCGCGTAGCCGCCGTTCATGTCGCCGTAGAGGGTGCAGTAGCCGACCGCCAGCTCGCTCTTGTTGCCGGTGGTGAGCACGAGGGCGCCCGTGCGGTTCGAGACGGCCATGAGCGTGGTGCCGCGGATGCGCGCCTGGAGGTTCTCCTCGGTGGTGTCGGGGAGGGAGGCGCCGAGGGACTTGAGTCCCTGGGCCTCGAAGGCGGGGTCGAGGGTCGTGCGGAAGCCCGCGAAGGGTGGATCGATGGGGATCGTGAGCGTGCGGATGCCCAGGCGCCGGGCGAGGTCGAGGGCGTCGGCCCTGGAGTGCTCGGAGGAGTAGCGCCCGGGCATGATCAGGCCGAGGATGTTGGCGGGCCCGAGGGCCGCGGCGGCGATGGCCGCGGTCACGGCCGAGTCGATGCCGCCGGAGATGCCGACGATGCCGGCGGTGTGCCCGGTCTTGCGGAGGTAGTCGCGCGTGCCGAGCACGAGCGCGCGGTAGAGGATCTCCTCGCGCGGGGCCTCGAGGAGGGGGTCGCGCGGAGACATGGCACAGGGCACAGGGGAGCCGACATCGCCACAGGGCACAGGGCCACATGGCACAGGGGTGAGGGGGCCGGGCGCGGGGATGTCGAAGAGGAGGAGGTCTTCCTCAAAGCCGCGTGCGGCGGCGACGAGGGTGCCGTCGGGGGCGAAGAGGGCCGCGTGCCCGTCGAAGACCAGGTCATCGTTGCCGCCGACCTGGTTGACGGCGGCGACCCAGACGCGGTGGGCTTGCGCGTGATGGCGGAGGATGGCGCGGTGGCGGGCGCCCTTGCCGAGCACGAACGGGCTGGCCGAGGGGCTCACGAGAACATCCATCCCCTCGCGGGCCAGCTCGGCGACGGGGTCGGGGGCGTGGAGGTAGCGGTCGGCGAAGCCGGCATCCTCGCCCTTCCACAGGTCCTCGCAGATGGCAAGGCCGATGCGCAGGCCGCCGATGTCGATGACGACGGGGCGATCACCGGGGGTGAAGTACCGGTCCTCATCGAACACGTCGTAGGTGGGAAGGAGGCGCTTGTCGTACCGGGCGATCGGGCGGTTGTCGCGGTAGGCGATGAGGGAGTTGGTGATGCGCGAGGCCGGGTCGCCCGGGTGCCGGCGCAGGAGCGAGCCGAAGATGGCGGTGAGCCCGGCGGTGGCGCTGGCGCCCAGGCGGTCGGCGATGGAAGCGCAGGCCTCGACGAACCCCTCGCGCAGCAGCAGGTCCCGGGGTGGATAGCCGCAGAGGCACAGCTCCGGGAGGATGACCAGGTCGGCCCCCGCGGCCCGCGCCCGGTCGATCCAGCGCGTGATACGCTCCGCGTTGGCGTCGGGGGCTCCGACGGTCGGGTTGATCTGGGCGAGGGCCAGGCGCATGGCCGGCGGATGATACGTCGCGGGGCGCGGGGCCACCGGCACGCGATCGGGCGATGGGCGGAGGAGGCTGGACCGATGGGCACGATCCGCGGGATGCTGGTGGGAGTTCTCCTCTCGGTTCTTCCGGTGACCGCGGCGCGGGCGCGCCAGGAGCCGGGGGTCTTCCTGCGCCCGATCTTCACGGCCAACGCCGTCGCGCGGTACGACATGTCGGCGCGCTACGAGTCGCGGCGCGGCACGGGGGAGGATGCACCCGGGCTGCGCATCGTGCAGGCCGTGCGCCTGCGCCTGGAGACGGCGAGCGTGAACGCGGCGGGGGCCGCGGCCATCCGCGCCTCGTTCGAGAGGCTCCGGGTCGAGGTGACGCCGCTGGCCCCGCCGCCGCCGCCGGGCGAGACGGCCGAGCCGACCATCTGGGAGTGGACGGGCGAGGGGGAGCCGACGCTGACGGGGCGGCCGATCGAGCGCCTGGCGGAGTCGCTCGACGCGCTGCGCGGGGCGGCGATCGACATCGTGGTGCGCCGCGACGGGACGATCTCATCGGTGCGCGGGCTCGAGCCGGTCCAGGCCATCGCCGCCCCGGGGCGCGAGGCGCCGGCCGACCCGACGCCGGTCCTCGCGCTGGGCGTGTTCACGCCCGAGGCGGCGCCGATCAACCTCGCGGCGTTCTGGCTGGTCGATCCCCAGTCCGGGCACCGGGCGCGCGGCGTGGGGGAGTCGTGGAGCCTCGCGCAGGTGCTCCCCGTGAGCGATCGCGTCGCGGCCCGCTCGGAGGCGAAGCTGACGCTGGCCCGGCTGGAGGGGACGAGCGCGACGATCGAGGGCCCGGTGGAGTTCTCGGTGGTCGCGCGCGGGGAAGGGGACCCGACGATGCCTCACATGACCCTGGCGGAGCAGAGTGGTCGGCTCGCGATCGAGTGGGACACGGCGCGCGGGCTCCTGCGCCGGCGGGTCGCGGAGCGGTCGCTGACGTGGGTGCTGACGCTGGGGCCCGAGGCGCCGCTCGAGTCGCGCCACCGGACGGTGGGCTCGGTCACGATCGCGCTGGTGGGGCCGTAGCGCCGGGGCCGTCCGGGGCCGCCCGCAGCGCGAGCAGGCGCATCGGGCCGAGCCAGGCGAGGCCGATCGCGACGCCGGCGAGGTTCACCACTGCCTCCACCGCGCCGACGAGGAGCGCGACGGCGGCGAACTCGCCGCTCCCCGCGATCGCCAGGGCGCCGGCGAGGCCGGTGGCGCCGAGCTGGGGCAGGCCCATGAGCCCGGCCGGGCTGAGGACGCCGATGACGAAGTACGCGGCGCCGATGAGCAGGGCCTGACCGGGGGCCAGGGGCTGGCCGAGGATCTCGGCGGCCACGACGAGGCGGGCGGCCTGGACGCAGAGGTCCAGGACGCGAAGGACGACGGCGGAGGCCGAGGCCGGCAGGCTCCCGAGCATGTCGGCCCCGGCGTGGAGGTCGCGCCAGATGCGCGTGCGCAGGAAGCCGGCGACGAGGGGGAGGCGCAGGGTCCGCGCGATGGCGCCGAGGCGCGCGGTGCCGCGCTCGCCGCGCAGGGCCCGGGCGCCGAGGATCGCGCCCGCCGTGGCCCCGAGCGCGCCCAGGCCCCAGATCAACCCGAACCAGCCATCGGCGCCGGGGCGGAGGAGCGCGCCGACGAGCATGGGGCCGACGATGCAGCCGAGCAGCACGGCCTCGGCCGCGAGCCAGGCGCCGATGGTGGTGATGGGGATGCGGTCGCGCCGGTGGTGGATGAGCACGCGGCTGGCGAGGCCGAGCTTGGCGGGGAGGTACGCCAGGAAGGTGGCGATCGCGTTGACGGCCTGCACGTCGGCGGCGCGCAGGCGCCGGACCGGCAGGATGACGACGTGGAAGATCTCGCCGTTGATCACCAGCGTGGCGAGGGAGAGGAAGACCAGCAGGGCGACGGCGCCCGCGGAGACGCTCCCCAGGTGTTCGAGCTGGGCGCGGTTCTCCGGGCGCAGGGCGAGCGCGGCGCACCAGGCGAGCGCGCCGGCGCCGAGGGCCAGGCCGAGGAGGCCGCCGATGACGCGGGCGGCGCGCCGGGACGCGGGCTGGGCGTCGGGGAGGGGATCGTCGATCGGGCTCATCGGGCGGGCTCGCTCGGCTCCGGCGGGCCGCCGAGGCGGAAGAGGTATCGGCCGCCCTCGGGCCACGCCTTCACGAGGTGGCCCTCGCGGTCCAGCCAGGCGCGGGCGCGTTGGGCCGTCACCGGCGGGTCGTACCACCCGCTGGCGTGGAGGCGCGCGAGCTCGAACTCGGACAGGAGCACGTGGTCAACGCCCCGCGACCGCAGGGCGCGCGTCCAGGCCGCGGGATCGTCGGGCGCCGCGCGCATCGCGTCGCCGAGGGGCGAGCGGTCCCAGGTGGTGTGGTAGAGGATGGGCCCGAGGTAGTAGAGCGGCGTCGCATCGCCGAGGAGGTAGACCTTGGAGCCGGTGGGGAGCGCCAGGTTGCAGTACGTCTCCGGCGCGGCCGCGTCGAGCACCATCCGCCGGTCGTCGGGGCCGGCCATCAGCTCGCGGTACGCGTCGCCCGTGCGCGCGCCGACCCCGGGCGCGAGCATCGCGTTGGGATGGCCCCCGCGCTGGCGGGCGAAGTTCAGCACGCTCGCCCCGCCCTGGATGCCCACCACCAGGGCCGCGATTCCCAGCAGGGTCCGGCGCGCCGGGGCCGATCGGGGCGCGAGCGGGGCCAGGCCCACGAGGATCGCGCCCGGCACGATGGCGGGATAGAGGAACCTCGACTGGAGGTGCGTCGTGAACATCCAGGCGATGAGAAGGGCGAGGAGGCCGACGGTGAGCGCGGCGGCGACACGGCGCGTCGGCCTGCACGCGAGGCCGACGATGGCCGCGACGAGGACCGCGGGCGCGAAGGCGAGCCACTGCGGGTGGAGCAGGCCGCGCTGGCGCGAGCCGTCCGCGCCCGGGGGCCCGAGCGTGTCGGGCGCGAGAAGGAGCGCGGCGCGGCGCCACCACGGTCCCTCGAAGGCGTGGACCGCGGCGTACCGGGCCGCCTGCTCGGGCGTCCAATGCGCCAGACCGAAGACCCCCGCGAGGTGCGGGAACACGGGGTTTCCGCCCGAGAGCCCGTTGCGCATCAGCCACGGCGCCAGCGCGACGAGGCCGGCGAGCGATCCGGCGGCGATGAGCGCGTGCCACTCCCGGCGTGGCGCCAGGACCAGAAGCACGCTGCCCGCGGGAAGGCCCACGAGCAGCAGGGCCGTCGGCTTGCACCCGCAGGCGACCCCCACGAGCAGGCCGGTGATCGCGCCGCGCCGGGCCGGGGACAAACCGGAGTCGAGCGCCGCGATCATCGCGCCCGCGCCCAGCGCGGCCAGTCCCAGCTCGTTGTACGCCAGCGAGCCGACGACGCTGGTCCACGGCGTGGCAAGGACGAGGGCGCCGGCGAGCGCCCCGGCGCGGGCCGTCCACTCGCCCGGCGCGCCCGTGCGCCGGCCGGCCGCGACGACGGCCCGGGCGACCAGCCACGCGGTCAACAGGGTGAGGGCGCCATGGAGCATCTGGCAGGCCATGGCGCCGCGCCCCTCGCCGCCGATGAACGCCCCGGGCCCTCCCAGGATGGCCCCCAGGTGCGTGCAGGCGGCCTCGACGTATCCGGGGAGATAGGAGTAGACGTTGTGCTCGAGCGGGGTGATCCGGCCCGTGCTGAGCCATTCGCGCGGGAGCTGCAGGTGGTAACTGAGCGCGTCGTATCCGCCCGCCTCGCTGGCCCAGAGCCAACCCGGGGCCTGGCACGCGCCCACGACCAGCACGGCCACGCCGGGGAGCGCCAGGATCGCGGGCCACGGGGCACGGGCCGAGCCGGATTCGGGCTTGGCCGGACGGTGTCCGAGAACCTGGTGCGCCAGGAGCGCGAGCCCGATCAGCAGGACCCCCGCGCCGACGGGCAGGCGCACGGGGGCCGCGAGCAGGCCGAGGGCCCCGAGGGCGTGGCTGATCGAGAGCAGGAGGGCGAGGCCGAGCGCGACCTGGAGCGCGCAGCGATCGGCGCTGCCGGCCAGCACGGGCCGGAAGAGCCGGCCCCAGCCGATCCCCGAGCCGACATAGGCCAGCGCGGGAAGCCCCGCCGTGAGGAGCAGGTAGGCGATGGTGGCCAGCCCCGGGAGCGGATCGGCGCCTTCGCCGAGCGAGGCGACGATGGCCACCAGCGCGAGGAGTGCGCCCGCGGCGATGGCGGCCCGAGGTGCTCCGGATCCCACGCGCTCCGCGCCCATGGCGCCAGTGTACGTCCCGCGGGCGCGGGCTCCCGCGCGCGGCGCAACCTTCCGCTACGATCCCGGCATGACGCCCGATTCGGCGCCCGCCCCGGAGCTGGAAGGCCCGATCGAGATCATCGAGCCGCTGTGCGCCGTCTTCCGGCGCCAGCTCGCGAGCGTGGGGCTCAAGTACACACCGGAGCGGGCGCGCACGCTCGACGCGATCGTGCGGACCGACGGGCTCTTCGAGGCCGAGGGGATCCTGGCGAGCCTCCGGGGCGGGGGCCATCGCGTCTCGCGGGCGACGGTGTACCGCACGATCCGGCTGCTGGTGGACGCGGGGATCGTCCAGCGTGTGCTCTTCGACGAGGACCCGGCGCGGTACCAGCTCGTGTACGGGCGCCGGCCGCACGACCTGCTCGTGCGCCTGGACACGCGCGAGGTGGAGGCGATCGAGGTGCCGGAGCTGATCGCGATCCGCGACCGGCTGTGCCGCGAACGCGGGCTGGACCCGCGCGGGCACCGGCTGCACGTCTTCGCGGTGGGGGGCGTCCCGGGGGCGGTCACTCGACCAGGCCGATCCGCCTGATCCCGGCGCGGGCGCACGCGTCGTGGGCGTGGACCACATCGCGGTACGGGACGGCGGGGCCGGCGGCGATCAGCACGATGAGCTCCTCGGCGGGGGCCTGGCGCACCAGCTCGGCCGCCCGGGCCTCCACGGCGTCGAGGCCCGCGCCCTCCAGGCCCATGCCGCGGACGACGGTCCGCCCGGCGCCGTCGAGGGCGAGGGTGAGCTCGAAGCGGGCGGGGGGCAGCTCGAAGGGGTCGCCGGCGGCCCCGGTGCCGGCGCCGGGGCGCGG
>CAYWOF010000062.1:0-5534 GCA_964459825.1 uncultured Phycisphaeraceae bacterium
GCGGCTTGCGCTTCTTCGCGTTGGCCGCCGCCTCCTTGAAGTACTCCGCCAGCTCGTAGGGCCTCAGGCCGTCGAGCTTCTTGTCCAGGTGGATGGCGTAGAGCCGGTTCTCCCCGTTGGAGTCCGCGTCCCGGTCCGACAGGAACACGAGCACCTTGCCGTCGGCCGACAGGCGCGGCGAGCCGTCCTCGTCCGGGTGGCGGGTCAGGTTGATCGGGCGGGCGCCCTCCGTCCCCGCCTCGGCCCCCGTGTCGAGCAGCCAGATATCGGAGTTGAAGTCCAGGTCCGACACCGCGTACACGATGTGGCGCGAGTCGCTCGCCCACACGACCTCGGGGTCGTTCCAGCCCGGGAACAGCACGCGCTGGGCCTTCGTCTCCAGGTCGATGAGCACGAGATCGCCCAGGCCGCGCGTGACCAGCAGCTTCCTGCCATCCGGCGAGGGGCGCGGCTGGCGCATCTCCACATCGGCGCTGGCGATCGGTTCGATGGTGAAGCGGAGCGACTCGGCCCAGCGCTTGCCGTGGTCGGGCTTCTTCGGATCGGCCTTCTTCTCCTCCTTCTTCGCGTCGCCCGCCGGTGCGCCCTGGGCCTCTCCGCCCGGGGGCGAGGCCGGGGCGGCGGGCGGCTCCGTCTTGGGCGCCTCCGGCTTCTTCTCGGCGATGTCCTCGAGGGAGAGCGCCACGCTCGCCGCGTACACGGCGTAATCGCCGGTCTCGTCGGACGCGAAGTAGAGGACCCGTCCATCGGGCGACCAGGCGATGTCGCGCTCGCGCGCGTGGGTCTCGGTCACCTGCCGTGTCGGCCGGTCCTTCTCCGTGCTGCGCACCAGCACCTCGCCCCGGGCGACCACCGCCACCGTCTTCCCGTCGGGCGAGAGCGCCGCCTCGGACGCCTGGCGCAGCGCGATGCGCTGCTCGTCGACCTGGGAGAAGTCCCCATCGGCCATGATCTGGAGGGCCTGCGCCCGCGGGCGGGCCTCGCGAAGGTCGACGGTGTGGATCGTGTCCCACACCACGAACACGCCGTGCCACCCGCCGGGGGCGAGCGAGAAGTCGCGCACCCCGTGTGCGATCGTCGCCTGGTCCGGCGCGGGCGCGAACCGGGTGAGCTGCGTGGCGCCGCGATCGGACGTGGCCCCCGCGTCGAGGCGCCACAGGTTGTTCTGGCCGTCGCGCGCCGACACGAACACGATCGATCCGTCCGGCAGCGCCGCCGCGTCCGCGTCGTTGGCCGCGTCGCTCGTCAGGCGCGCGAAGGTCCCGTCCGCCGGGTTCAGCCGGAACACGTCGCAGTTGGCCGCGCCCCGGTACGCGGGACGCCAGGAGTCGAACCGCTCGCGCGTGAAGAGGATGGTCCCGTCGGCCCCCGCGCCGGGCCCCGCCCCGAACGCGTCCGTCAGCCGGCGCACCGGGGCCGCCGTCGCGCCGACCGGCGCCGCGTACATCCGCGTCATCCGGTAGATGGTCGGCTCATGGTTGGACGTGAACCACACCTCCGCCCCGTCGGGCGAGAACCCGGCGAGCACCTGGGCCCGGTCCGAGATCGTCACCCGGCGCACCGCCCCCGCCACCAGGCGCGTCCCGTCCGGGTCGCCCTCGATCGGCATCACGTAGATGTTCCTCGAGCCGTCCCGGTTGGACTCGAACGCCAGCATCGACCCGTCGCGCGAGAAGGCCGAGCGTTCCTCGTCCGCCGGGTTCGAGGTCAGGCGCGTCGCCACGCCCCCGGCGCCGGGCGTCTGCCAGAGGTCGCCGGCGTACGCGAAGACCACCACCGAGCCGTCCGGGCTCATCGCCGGGTACTGGGGGAATCCCACGCGCCGCAGGCTCGCCGGCTGCAGGTAAGCGGTGGGGAGCGCCGGGGCCGCGCTCCGCGCCTCGTGTCCCGCCTCGCCGCCCGTCGCGCAGGCCGCCAGCCCACTCGTCCCGATCGATGCCATCAGCGTGAGGATCGCCCGTGCGCTCATCGGTGTGTTCCTTGTGGCCGGCGCGAGCCGGAGCCGGGGTCGGCCCGGGTCCGCCGGGGGGCCAGAGCCTAAAGCATCGCGACCGCATCGGCAACACCCCGGCCTGCGCCGGGACGCTACCCTCCCCGCACGCACCCCAACGGCGCCCGGCCCCGTCGCGGCCCGCGCCTCCAGGAGAGAGAGACATGGCCAAGCCCGGCAAGAGCAAGGTCGGCGGCGTCACCGGCACGAGGGCCGCCAAGACCCGCGGACGTCCGACGAAGCGCGGCGGGGCCGAGGGCGCCCACCAGGGAGGGGCCTCGCGCGGGGCCTCCCGCCTCGAGCCCTCGCACCAGCGCGAGGCCATGATGCGCGATCGCCCCGGCGGGCGCAAGCGCCCCCCGGCGGAAGGGCCCTGAGTCGCCCGTTTTCCGTCGCTAGGCCGGAACTCCCGGATTCGTCGGGGGTAGAACCCCTGCACCACCGGGAGTCACGCCGATGCCATCCCTCTTCACGCGCCGGACCCTTCTCTCCGTGGCGCCGGCCTGGGCGCTCGCGCCGGTCCTGGCCGCCGAGCAGCCCCGCCCGCCCGGCTACACCCCCGCGGGCCCGAGCGCACCGTTCCCCGGGCAGGACCCGGCGCTCGTACGCGCCGTGGTCGGCGAGTCCCACCGCAGCCTCGAGAAGGTCCGCGAGCTGGTCGAGCTTCATCCGGAGCTCACCAAGGCCACCGTGGACTGGGGCTTTGGCGACTGGGAATCCGCCCTCGGCGCCGCCGCCCACACCGGGCAGCGCGAGATCGCCCTGTTCCTCATCGAACGAGGGGCGCGCCCGGACCTGTTCACCCACGCGATGCTCGGGCACACCGCGGCCGTCCGCGCCATCGTCGAGGCCCAGCCCGGCGTGCAGCGGATCCACGGCCCCCACAGCCTGACCCTCGCGCACCACGCCCGAGCCGGCGGCGACCAGGCGCGCGAGGCGCTCGCCTATCTGGAGTCCCTCGGCGATGCGGACGTCCGACCGCGCGACGAGCCCCTCGACGACGAGGTCCGCCGCGTCTGCATCGGGCCCTACCTCGCCTCGGACGGTCAACGCCTGACCATCGCCGAAGCCCGTGGACGCCTGCAGATCCAGGTGGACGGGTGGTCGCCGCGCAACCTCTTCCACCAGGGCGACCACGTGTTCCAACCGGCCGGCGCATCGTCCGTGCGCGTGGCGTTCTCGCCCGGCTCGGCCGGCTCCACGCGCCTCGTGATCTCCGATGGCACGCCCATCGCCGAGGCCGTGCGCCAGGAGTCCTGACCCCAGCGGGATGCTGAGCCGGGATTCACTCGCGCTTCACCCGATCCAAACCGGGCGCCGCCATGGTTGCCCACATGCGAGGCCCCCTGCGCGGAATCCTGGCCGGACTCGGAGCCTGGAAACTCGGAGGCGGGTGCATCTCGACGATTCTCATCTTCCTTCTCCTGTTCTGGCTCCTCGGGAAGCTGTAACGCACGTACCCCGGAGCGGCCCCGTGAAGGGAATCATCGGTCCCGTTCTCATCGTGATCGGAACGGTGCTGCTCGTGCTCGGGCTCAGCGCCGCCGACTCCCTCGCCTCCGACATCTCCCGCTTCTTCACGGGCAATCCGACGGATCGCGCGGTCTGGCTCCTCATCGCCGGGCTCGGCGCCATCGCCGCGGGCGCGGCCGTCATGGCCGCTCGGCGGGGGCGAAACTCCCCCTGACGCGACCGGCGCGCGAGGCCCGATTCACCACCCGCTCATCCGACTCTCATCCGGGCGACGCATCGTGGAGTGACGATCCTCACCGGAGGGCTGACCCATGAACCGACAACCGAACCGTTCCTCCAAGGTCGCCGTGCTGCTCCTGGCCTTGGCCGGGATGCTGCTCCCTGCTTCCGGGTGCGCGTTCCTGGCCGGTGCCGGCGTGGGGGGCGCGGCCGGATACGTTGCCGGACGCGAGCACGAGGAGAACCACCCGGACGATGAGGACCCGGACCGCTGAGCCCCGCACGCCGCTCGAACATCCACCTACGATGGGTGGCTCGGCCTCCCGGGCATGAACACCCCTGCCCCCAGGAGAGGAACCATGAAGAGGCACATCATCGGTCTGATCGTCCCCATCGCCCTCGCGCTCGGCGCGTGCTCCACGGAGCCGAAGTCCGAGGCCGAGAAGTCCACGTTGAGCGCGGAAACCTCCGCCGCTCTCGCCGCGTTCCGCAACGCCGACCCCTCGCTCCAGTCCCTGCTCGACAAGTCGGTCGGCTACGCCGTCTTCCCCGATGTCGGCAAGGCCGGCCTGGGCGTCGGCGGCTCGTACGGGCGCGGCGAGGTCTTCGAGGGCGGCCGGCGCATCGGCTACGCCGACGTCTCCAAGGCCACCATCGGGCTCCAGATTGGCGCCCAGACGTTCAGCGAACTGATCGTCTTCATGCGTCAGGAGAGCCTCGATAACTTCAAGGACGGCAAGCTCGCCCTCGCCGCCGACCTTTCGGCCGTCGCGATCAAGTCCGGAGCGGCCGGATCGGCCGACTACTCCAAGGGCGTCGTGGTCTTCACCCAGACCAAGGGCGGCCTGATGGCCGAGGCCTCGGTGGGCGGGCAGCAGTTCACGTTCAAGCCGACGGCCACGGCCGAGGCGAGCGACAGATAACTCCGAGCCCCCGCGCCGACGGCGTGGGGCGTTCCGCGGTCGAGCGGCCCCCGGGGACCGGTCCCGGGGCGCCGTGGCGGCGTGCGCGGGATCCATCGGATCGAGGAAGTTTCCCCGTGGAGCGGCCGTCCCCACCCGGCGATCCTCTCCATGCTGCAATCGCCGCGCCCCGTGCGCGGCCCAGCACCGAATCCGATCCGACCGCGCAAGGAGGCATGCCATGGCCCTCGCCACCGCCAAATCCGACTCGCAGGTCAAGGCCGATGTGCTCGAAGAACTCAGGTGGGACCCGAACGTTGATGAAACCGAGGTGGGGGTGCAGGTCAAGAGCGGTCTTGTGACCCTCACGGGGAGCATCGGCGCGTACGCCAAGAAGCTCGCGGCCATCGAGGCCGTGCACCGCGTCCAGGGCGTGCTCGACGTCGTGGACGAGATGAAGGTCAAGATCCCTTCGGTGTGGGAGCGCACCGATCGGGATGTGGCCGACGCCGTGCGCCACGCCCTCAAGTGGGACGTCTTCGTCCCCGACGACCGCATCAAGACGACGGTCGCCGGCGGCGTGGTGACGCTCCAGGGGAGCGTGGACACCTGGATGCAGCGGTACGATGCCGAGCGCGCGGTCCAGCGCCTCACCGGCGTGACGGCCGTGGTGAACCAGATCACCGTCGCCGCCCCCGCCGTGGACGCCGCGCAGCTCAAGCGCCAGATCGAGGACGCCCTGGAGCGCCAGGCCGAGCGCGAGGCCAGGCGCATCGGCGTGGCCGTGCGCGAAGGCGTCGTCACGCTCACGGGCACGCTCCGCTCCTGGGGCGAGAAGAACGCCATCGAGCGGGCCGCGGCTTTCGCGCCCGGCGTGCGGCGCATCGACGACCGCACCGTGGTCGATCCCTACGAGTGACCCCCCCGCGCGGGACGCGGCGATCTCCTCG
>CAYWOF010000062.1:5544-9433 GCA_964459825.1 uncultured Phycisphaeraceae bacterium
AGTCGTCCAGCCACGCCTGCTCCTCCCGCGCCCCCTTCGGCTCCGGACCGGGGCGAGCCGACACGCACCCCCGAACGAAAGGACAAGCCATGAACCTGACCCTGTGGAGGAAGCGCGACCCCTTCGACGGCGGACTGATGCGCCTTCGTGACGAGATGGAGCGGACCTTCGACCGCTTCCTCGCCGAGCCCTTCGGCCTCATCGAGCCCAAGGCGCTGCGCGCCGAGGGCTGGATCCCGCCCCTGGACGTGAGCGAGACCGACACGGAGATGACCATCCGGGCCGAGCTGCCCGGCATTGCCGCCAAGGACCTCGAGATCTCCATCACCGGCAGCTCCCTCACCCTCGCCGGCAAGAAGGAAGAGCACGAGGAGAAGAAGGGCGAGGACTTCTACCGGTGCGAGCGCCGCTTCGGCGCCTTCCGGCGGGTGATCGACCTGCCCGAGGCGGCCGATCCGGACAAGATCACCGCCGAGTCCGACAACGGGGTGGTGACCATCCGCATCGCCAAGAAGCCGGGCATCAAGCCCAAGCACGTCGAGATCAAGCCCGCGGGGAAGAGGGTCCCCGTCGCGGGCTGAGCCACGACGGTGCACACTCGTCTCTCCACCGACCCGGCGGCCGTCTCCGCTCGCCGGGTCGGTGCCCTCGTGGGGGGCGCCGGCCGGTCACGTCCGATCTCCTCGAGCCCGCGAGCGTGACGGCCGATTCAGCCCGGCCTCACGGCTCCCACATGTTCCGGGGGCAGAGTTGACCCGCGGCACTATTCGAAGCGGGATCGGCTCCCGGCATGGGCCGCGCGAGGAGGTTCGCATGGCGACGATGGTGGAATGTGCCGACTGCCGCCATCGGTGTCTTATCGGACCCTCGTGGATCCGCCCATTCTGCCTGCTGTCCCCAGTTTCCCGAGCAGCGTGTGCCGGGCGCGTACGGGACTTCGCGCGATTCGCGCGAAGGGTCTTGCACGGTTATGGGCTTTCATTACTATTGCCCGTTCCGGCCGGTGCCGGGCGTGGCCCCACACGAGGGCAATCGCCGGGCTCGGTAGGGGGGGCCGATCGTCGTGGGGCGTGCGCCGTGCGCGCTCCAAAGTGGGCCAGCCCCGGAGGAGGATCGTCATGCGCAGGCACCGTCGGTGGTTCGTGGTCACGCCGCTCTCCATCGTCGCGCTCGCCGGCGCGGCCAGTGGCGCGATCGTCACGTCGGAGGATTTCGAGGGCGGCGCCAGCGGGTGGTCGAATAACGCCACCGATTCCAGTGCCGCGTTCACCCAACACCTGGGACGGCACGGGGCGGGCGCGGGTATCCTCTCCAAGACGTACGCGCTCACCGGCACGCAAACCCAGGTGACCATCGACTTCGACTTCTACGAGCTCGACTCGTGGGATTACGAGCTGTTCCGGGTCTACGTCGACGGAGTGCAGGTGTTCAGCGAGGACTTCTCGACGGGAACGCACTACGCCCCGGACAATGACCCGGCGCTCTACCTGGACCCGCTCGACCCGGGCAACGTGGACCTCGCGTACGGGGGCTGGGGCGACCAGAAGTGGCACTTCTCGGGTACGTTCCTCACGAACGCCCTGACGCTGACGCTCGGGTTCGATTCGACGCTCGATCAGCAAGCGGCCGATGAGTCCTGGGGCGTGGACAACGTCCGCATCACCGACAACCGGCAGAATCAGGGCCCGGGTGTCATCCCTCTCCCCGGCGCGGCCGCCGGTGGCCTGGCCATGCTCGGCCTGCTGGGCACGCGGCGCTCGCGCCTCGTGAAGTAACCATCACGCGCCACGAACGCGCTTCCCCATGGACCCGCCGGACCTCCGGCGGGTCCGTTTCGTTGGTCCCCGCTCGAGCTCCGGGCCCAGGCCGGTCCGCGCGCTGTCGGTTGGGGCGGGCCGTCTGGCCCAGGAGTCCGGCGCGAAACCTACTCCACCCGTTGAAAGACCAGCGAATCGCCCCAGAAGCCCTCCTGCCTGCCGTACTTGCGGAGCACCGCGAGGAAGCGGTCGATGTCCAGCGTGACCCGGCGTGGGCCCTGGGGCCAGTCGCCGAGATCCGGTTCCCCCAGGGGCTCGCGGGGAGCGTCCAACCACGTCGCGTCGGGGAGCCAACCGAACTGGGCGCGAGGGGCCCATACCGTGCCTCCATCCCCATCGCACCGGACCTTCACGACCTGGTGGATGGGGAGCACGAGGCCGCCGAGGTGCGCGACGTTGAGCTGCTTGGCCGACGGCTGGAACGCGAGGTAGTGCTCGCCCTCGACGTGGAGCATGAAGCCCTTGACCTCGATCTCGGCGCGCTCGCGTCCGCCATCGTCGGCCGGAGAATCGACGACGATCTGAGCGACGAAGGCGTTGGGAGGTCGCGCGCCGGCGGGGCCCTCGCGCGCCTCCGCCATGGGCTCGGGCTGCACGCGGCCGTCCGCCACCTCCAGCGACCGGGGCGAGACGGTGATCTCGACCGTGAGGTTCTCCTGCCCGTTCACCTCCGCGCGCCATCGGCCCACGACTCGCTCATCGAACTCCACGACCGAGGCGGGGTAGGCCGGCTCGGGCTCGTGGCATCCCGCGAGGTGGGGGCCGATGGCAGCGACGACCAGGATTGATATCGAGCGCATTCGAGCGCCTCCGGGCGAACACCGTGAAGGATCCCCGGTGTGCCGCAAGCATGATACCGTGGAGGGGTCCTCGGGTGCCGCCGTGCCGTCGGGAGCGCGACCGCGCCAGCGATGGGCCTTCCGAGCGTGGTGCGTGCGCGAGAGTTCAACCCCCGAGAGCCAGCCATGACCGTCAAGCACATCCTCGCGAAACTCGAGTCGCTCGGCGATGAGGGCCGGCGTGCCCACAACATCAAGGCCGGGGCGCCCGAGAACCAGTTCGGCGTGAAGCTCGGCGACATCCGCGCGCTCGCGAAGAAGATCAAGCCCCAGAAGGGGGGGCACGAGCTGGGCCTGGAGCTGTGGGCCACGGGGAACGTCGAGGCGCAGCTGCTGGCGACGCTGCTGATCGAGCCCAGGGCCCTCTCCGGCGCCGAGCTCGAGAAGCTGGTGCGCTCCACCACGTACGCGCAGGTCGCCGAGTGGCTCAACAGCTACGTCGTCGCGCAGCATCCCGAGAGGGAGGCGCTGCGCCAGAAGTGGATGGTCGTTCCCGCCGCCCGGGACCCCTGGGCCGCGCGGGCCGGGTGGGGGCTCACGGCCGGGCGCGTGACCCGGGACGCCCAGGGCCTCGACCTCGTCGCGCTGCTCGACCGCATCGAGGCCGAGCTGGGCGGGGCGAGGCCCGAGGTGCAGTGGACGATGAACAACACGCTCATGGCGATCGGGATCGAGCACGCCCGGCATCGCAAGCGCGCGATCGCCATCGGCGAGAAGATCGGGCTGTACCGCGACTGGCCCGTGTCGAAGGGGTGCATCCCGCCGTTCGCGCCGGTGGCGATCAACGAGCTCGTGAAGCGGAAGGGCTGAGTCCGGGGCATCCCTCGTCGTCCTCCTCCCGCCCACAAAGGGGAGTGCGATCCGCCGACGGGTCCGGAGGTCACCATTCCCCGGCGCGCGCGAGCCGGCCGCGTTCCGACGTCCATCGGCGCGCCCGGCGCGGCGTGGACGCCGGGCGCCGGTTCCCCCGGAAACAGGGAACTTTCCCGCTTGGGAGCCGCGCCGAATGGTGGGTTGGATGTGAGACCGGGCGGACGGGGCTCCGGGGAGGTGTCCCGGCCCGCCCCATAGAGGGAGAAGAACCATGAAGACGGCACGCGTACTGGCCGTGGCAGGAGCGATGGCGCTGGCGTCCGCGGCGTGGGCCCAGTGGAGCGTGAGCGGGACGCGGGTCTATTACATGGGGGGGAACGTGGGGGTCGGGATCGGGAACCCCGTCCACCCGCTGCACGT
>CAYWOF010000062.1:9443-12356 GCA_964459825.1 uncultured Phycisphaeraceae bacterium
TGCGCACGAGCACGGCGGGGCGCGCGATCGTGGGCGAGAACCTCGGCACGACCGGCGTGACCTACGGCGTCTGGGGCCAGAGCGCCAGCACCAGCGGGCGCGCTGTGGCCGGCTGGAGCACGGCGCTGACCGGAACGACCGACGGCGTCTTCGGGCGCAGCGACAGCGTTGGCGGGCGCGGCGTCTTCGGGCTCGCGCCGTCGCCGACCGGGAAGACCTCCGGCGTGTACGGTCGGTCGGCCAGCGCCAACGGCACGGGCGTTCTCGGGCTCGCGCCGTCGCCGATGGGCGAGACCTTCGGCGTGTACGGCGAGGCCGCCAGCCCCCAAGGCACGGGGGTCATGGGCGTGGGCGGCACCGGGATGCTCGGGCGCGGCGCGTGGGTGGGTGTGCGGGGCGAGAGCGACTCGCCGGGCGGATTCGGCGTGTTCGGCAGGTCAACCGCCACGACCGGGGCGTACCAGACCGGGGTTCAGGGCACCGCTCACGGCGTGGGATGGGGCGTTCGCGGGGACGCCGCGGCCACCTCCGGCTACGCCCGCGGGGTCTTCGGGAAGACGGTGAGCACCGAGGGGGCCGGGGTGGAGGGCTCGGCGGAGTCGACCACGGGCGTGACGTGCGGCGTTCGCGGCTGGAACTCGAGCACGAGCGGGCGCGCGGTGTACGGCGAAGCCGTGGCCTCGACCGGAACCACCTACGGGGTGGCGGGCCAGACCTCCAGCAACAGCGCCGGCGCGTACGGCGTCTACAGCTTCGGCAGCATGGGCGCCAGCGGCGTCAAGCCCTTCCGCATCGACCACCCCGACGACCCGGCCCACCGCTACCTGCTCCACTACGCGGCGGAGGCGCCTGAGCCGCAGAACTTCTACAACGGGATCACCACGCTCGACAGCGCGGGCACGGCGTGGGTCACGCTCCCGGCGTACTTCGCGAGGATCAACCGCGACCCGCGATACTCACTGACGGCGCTGGGCGGGCCGATGCCGCTGCTGCACATCGCCGTCGAGATCGACGAGCGTGCCCTGGCAGACGGCGCGGCGTCGCCCCCGGGCCAGGGGGCGCCCACCTGCTCGTTCCGCATCGCGGGTGGCGCCCCGGGCGGGCGCGTGTCGTGGCGGGTCGAGGCGATCCGCAACGACGCGTGGGTGCGGACGCGCGGCGCCCCGGTCGAAGTCGAGAAGACCGGCGCGGAGCGCGGCACGTACCAGCACCCGGAGCTGTACGGCCAGCCCCCGGAGAAGGGACTGAACTACACTCCGGAGCGACCCGGATCGTAAGAGAGTGACGCGCGGAAGACGTGACCGGCGCCGCCCGGCGTGCCGCGACCGTGCGGCCCGGGCCGGCCCCCCCTTTGCGCGATAGGACCTATGGGTCGCGTGGGCCCCATGGAAACCCACACGCACGTCCCTGTCGAGGGACGGGGCCGCAGCGCGGCGTCGATGGCCGCGGGCCGGTACGCTCTGCCGGGCCCCGCGGAGCCCTGAGGAGCATGACCATGCGGGCGATCGGGTTGCTGGGTGTGGCCGCGGTGCTGGGTGCGGCGGTGGTGAGCGCGGCGTGGCAGGGCGGGGGAGCGGTGGGTGCCGCGTCGGTACCCACTCGGCCGGATGACGAACTGCGCGCCTTGGACGGCGAGTGGATCTTCGTCGAGGACCGCACCGAGGGCCGCACCCTCGAGCGGCTCGGCCCCCCCATGGCCTCGAAGTTCTCGATGCGCGTCGAGGAGGGGGGGAGCGCGGTCGTCCTGAACGGCCATGGCTCCGGGCACCGCGACGTGCGCATCGCGCTCGACGGCGCGATCACCGAGGTCGCCGAGGGCCAGAGGACCGTGCGCTACCGCGGCGCGTGGAAGGACGGCGCGTTCGAGTACGCGGTCGATTTCGATCGCGAGCCGGGCAACTCGGGCATCGGGCTGATCCGGAGGAAGTTCCGCATGACGGCCGACGGACTGCTCGTGAGCGTGGTGGTCGATCCGCCCGCGGGGGAGGAATCGATCGGGCTCTACCGCCACGCGGAGGACATCGCGCTGCCCGCGCCGGCCAAGGCCGCGGCGGGCGACCTGGCCTGGCTGGCCGGCGCGTGGGTCGGAACGAGGAGCTCGGGGTCGTCGATCGAGGAGCGCTGGAGCCCGCCGCTGGGCGGCGCGATGCTCGGAGTGTCGCGCACGGTCAACACGAGCGGCCGGATGGTCGCGTTCGAGTACCTGCGCATCGTCGAGCGCGACGGCGGGCTGGTGTACATCGCGCAGCCCGGCGGCGGCTCGCCGACCGAGTTCGTGCTCACCGAGCTGGGCACAACCGAGCTGGGCGGCTCGCGCGCCGTGTTCGACAACCCGCGCCACGACTATCCGAAGCGCATCGTCTACGAGCGCTCGGCCGAGGACGGCCTGAGCGCCACGATCGGCCAGCTCAAGGGCGGCACCCCCCGCCGCTTCGAGTTCAAGCGCGAGAGCGGGGGATGATCGTGGTTCCCGATCGGGCTTGCCCCGTACACTCCCGCCGACGCGCGGGGATCATCGCCATGGACGCCGCCCTCAATCGCCGGAGCCTGTGGATCGGGGTGCCCGGGATCGCGCTGGAGATCGCGGGCCTCCTGCCGCAGCTCGTGTGGAACGTGCGACCCACCTCGTGGATCGGGCTGGGCGGGCTGGTGGTGCAGGCGGCCGGAGTGGTCCTGCTGGTGTGGGGCCTGGCTCTCTACGCCCGCGCCAAGGGGCACAGCCCCTGGTGGGGGCTGATGGGCCTTCTGTCGATCCTCGGGGTGAACGTGCTGGCGGTGCTCCCGGATCGGCTCAAGCGCGCCGCGCCACCCTGATGTGCCACGATCATCCCGGTGCTCGGACCGGGATGATCGTGCGAACGGTCACACGTTCCCGCCGCACGCTGGGGATGATCGTGGCACTTGATCGGGCCA
>CAYWOF010000063.1:0-5397 GCA_964459825.1 uncultured Phycisphaeraceae bacterium
TGCGACAGGCCATCCGCTCCGCGATCTCGGTCAGCGCCCTCACCGCGATCCCGGCGCTGGGCATCCTCGCCGCGGTGAGCCATCCGCTGGTGCTCGTTCTCGGCCGGCAATGGGCCGACGCCGCGTGGGCGCTGCAGTTCTTGTGCGTCGCGGGGGCGGGCAAGGCCATCACCAACTTCACCTATCCGCTCCTCAACGCCACGGGCCATCCGGGTCGTCGGGCGCTGATCATCTGGGTCTACGCCGTCATCAGCGCGGCGACGTTCGTGGCGGTGGGGGTCCCGCTGATGGGGTCCGACCCGACCGAGCAGCTCTACTGGATGTCCGCCTCGCGGGCCGCGCTCTTCGTGGTGGTCTTCATCCCGATGAACATGCGGGAGGCCATGCGCGTGTCGAGCCTGACGCTGGGGGACCTGTTGAGGGCGGTGGCTCCCTCGGTGCTCGCAGCGCTGGCTGGGTTCGCGATCGGACGGCTGGTCGTTGGCCTGGGCCCTCTTCGGCTCCTCGGGGAGCTGGGGAACCTGTGCGCGGCCGCCGGTCTGGGCGGGGTTGCGCGCCTCACCACGGCGGGTGTTCTGGTGCCGGGGGCGTTGTGCGCGGGCGCGTTCGCGGCGGGGGTGGTCTACCTCGTCGATGCCTCGGTCCGGGTCCGTGTCGGGCGCCTGGTGGCGCGGCTCGCCGCCGGGCGGGGTCGAGCGGAGGGTGGCGGGGGGTATCGGAGGGACCGGTGCGCCGGAGCGATGCTCAACGGGAGGGCCGGCTCGCGGGCTGCCGGAGGGGCTGAGTTAGCCGGGGCACAGGGGGCAGAGATGGCCTTGAGGAGCGAGGCATGAACGAGGGATCGCGGGGGCATCGGGGCATTCTGGAGCGGGCGCGGGCCCAACTGCACCTGATGGTGTGGCGACGCGGCGCCTATGCGTCGGACGCGCGACCGGTGATCGTGGGAGGATGCGGGCGCAGCGGTACGACCCTGATGCGCGTCATCCTCGATACGCACCCGGGTCTCTGCTGCGGGCCAGAGACGGGTCTGCTGCTGGCCCGGCCGATGTACCGGAGCCGACTGGACGATCTGGCCCGGCGGCTGGATATGCCGCGGGACCGCATCGTGCGGCTGCTCCGATCCACGCGAACCCAGGCCCATTTCGTCGATGCCCTCTTCGCTGAGTTCGCCCGCGCGCAGGGCAAGCCCCGCTGGGTGGAGAAGACACCCCGCAATGTGGAGGTCCTTGACTTCATCTTCCGGCACTTTCCCAAGGCCACGTTCGTGCACATGATCCGGGATGGGCGTGACACGGTGTGCTCCCTCCGCACGCACCCGCGTCACAAGGTGGTCAACGGCGAGCTGGTTCCGCTCAACACCCGGAACCCGCTGGATCAGTGCATCGAGACGTGGGTCAGTCGGGTGCGTGCCGGCCTGCGATACCGTGCGCATCCCGGGTACGCGGAGATCCGATACGAGGACCTCGTGACCCGACCGGAGCCGTGCCTGCGGGCGCTCTTCGACCGGCTGGGCGAGCCCTGGGAGCCGCGTGTGCTGGCGTTCAACGAGGTGAAGAGCGCGACGCGCGACGTGACTAAGTTCCCCCAGAATCCGGAGGCGACGCAGCCGCTGAGCACGAAGGCCCTGGGACGGTGGCGTCAGGACCTGTCCGCCGACGAGATCGCGATGTTCAAGCGGATGGCGGGGGACCTTCTCATCGAGCTCGGGTACGTTCGGGACGAGCACTGGGATGCCCAGGCCGTGTAGTGGAGGCGCGCCGTGGCGGAAACACGCCCCAGCTTTTTCATCGTCGGTGCACCCAAGTGCGGCACGACCGCGCTCAACGACTACCTCGCGCAGATGCCCAGTGTCTGCATGGCCCGGGACAAGGAGTCGCACTTCTTCGGGCGCGACCTGACCATCCGGCGCCGGCGTCCGACCCTCGAGCAGTACCTGCGCCTGTTCGACCCCCGTCCCGGCCAGTCCGCGGTGGGTGAGGCGTCGGTCTGGTACCTGTACTCCGCCACGGCGGCGAGGGAGATCCGGGAGTTCGCGCCCGACGCGCGGGTCATCGCGATGTTCCGCAACCCGGTCGACCTGCTGTACTCGCTGCACAGCCAGATGCTCTACAACGGAAACGAGGACATCGCGGACTTCGCCGAGGCATTGAGCGCGGAGGCCGACCGGGCCGCGGGCCGTCGAATCCCCGCGGGCAGCCACCACCCCGGCTCGCTGCAGTATCGGCGCACCGTGCGCTTCGCCGAGCAGATCGAGCGGTACCTCGACGTGCTTGGCCCGGAGCGCGTGCACATGATCGTGTTCGACGACTTCCGGCGCGACACCCCCGGGTGCTTCCGGCGTGTGCTCGACTTCCTCGGCGTGGGGGACTCGGTGATGCCGAGCTTCGAGATCGTGAACCCCAACAAGCGCGTGCGCAGCCGGGCGGTCCGTGCCGCGCTGAGACCCAACGGCGGCGGCGGAGGCGCGGCGCGGGCGCTGGCGCGGGCTCTCCTGCCGAGCGCCGCGATGCGCCGCTGGGGCAAGAGCGTCCTCCAGCGGGCCAACACCGAGTACGCCGAACGCCCGGCGATGGCCCCGGAGCTGCGCCGCCGCCTGACGGAGGAGCTGGCGCCGGAGGTGGATCGCCTGGGACGCTTGATCGGGCGTGATCTGAGCGACTGGACACGGGTGACGAGCTGACCATGCTCGCGCAAGAGCCCAGGGCAGCCGGCCCGAACGAAGCAACGACCCCTCCGGGGGAGGCCTCCTGGCGCCCGAACTTCTTCATCGTGGGCGCTCCCAAGTGCGGGACCACGGCGTTGTACGACCAACTGCGTCAGCACCCGGAGGTGTTCATGCCGGGCTCCGGGGGGGCCGATCCCACGGGAGTGCCGCGCGAGAAGGAGCCGCACTACTTCGGGAGCGACCTGCGGTTCCAGCCGGGCACACGACCCGTCGAGTCGCTCGAGGCGTATCGCTCGCTCTTCGCTGGGGCAGTGGGGCACCGTCGTATCGGCGAGGCTTCGACGTGGTACCTGTACTCGGCACGCGCGCCGATGGAGATCCGGGCGTTTGCGCCCGAGGCGCGAGTGATCATCATGCTCCGGCATCCCGTGGACTTCATCGAGGCGCTGCACGCCCAGCGGCTCGTCAACGGGACGGAGACGATTCGAGATCTCGACGAGGCGCTGGACGCCGAGGGAGACCGGCGAGAGGGTCGGCGCCTTCCGCGCACCTACCGGCTGCGCCAGGGGCTGTACTACCGAGAGGCGGCCCGGTTCTCGGTGCAGGTGCGGCGCTACCTGGATGTGTTCGGGCGTGACCGCGTAAACGTGGCGCTGCTCGATGATTTCAAGCGGGACGCCGGGGGCACGTACCGGCGCGTGCTCGAGTTTCTGGGCCTGGATCCCTCGTTCCAACCCGTGGTGTCCGTCGTCAACCCGAGCAAGGAGGTCCGCAGCCCGGTCTTGCAGGCGGCGTTGGCCACCCCACCCCCGCTGCTCCGGGGCGTGGCGCGCCGCGTCCTGGGAACGACGTGGCGCCGTGCGATCAAGCAGCGGCTGAGGGCCGGCAACGTTCGCGTGGGCGGACGCCGCGGCATGGACCCCGGGCTGCGCCGGCGGCTCGAGGCCGAGTTCCGTCCCGAGGTCGAGCGGTTGGAAGCGCTGCTCGATCGTGACCTTGGAGAGTGGGTATCTCGTTGATCCTGACGACGCATCAATCACCGGAACGACCGCTGGGCGAACGGTCCAATGCCCCCGCCGCCGACCGGGGCGAGCGGGCGCTGCGCGTCGGCGTGCTCACCCGTCCGCGCGAGGTGCTGAGCCTGGCGATCTACCGCGATCACGTGTCCCGCGGGCTGCAGGCCCTCGGGGTGGACCTGGTGGCCTTTCCGCCGCACGGTCCGATCCCCGAGGGCTGCGACCTTATCTGGGATCCCGGTCTGGGCTCCCGGCGGGTGCCGCGGATCCTGCGGCGCGTGCGACCACCCCTCGTCGGCACGCTGCACGGCGTGTTCACCGCGGCTATCCCCATTCTCGGCGTGGTGAGAGGGCCGCGCCGGATTCTGCACGCGTACGCAACCAGGTACTTCGCGCGGCGCGACTGGGCCTGGCTGAGCCGGCGCGCCAGCGTCATCATCTGCGTCTCGCGTTGCGGTGAGGAGGAGGCGATCCGGACGCTCGGGCTGCCACGCGAGCGTGCACGCGCCATCTACCATGGCATCGACCATCGCGTGTTCCGGACCGAGGGAGAGCGGGTCCAACGGTCGCGGCCCTACTTCCTTCACGTGTCGGGGAACAACCCGAAGAAGAACGCGCAGCGCCTGCTCGCGGCGTATGCGCGCCTGGACCAGGCCACCCGTCCCGATCTGGTGCTGATCCGGCCGGGATGTGCGTGGGAGGGCGAGCGCGTCCCGGGCGCGCAGCTGATCGACACTCCGCAGTCGCACGCCCAGCTTGCCGAGTGGTATCGCGGCGCGGTCGCCCTCGTCATCCCCTCGCTCCACGAGACGTTCGGCCTGCCCATCGCCGAGGCGATGGCGTGCGGCTGCCCGGTGGTGACCTCTCGAGGCACCGCGTGCGAGGAGATCGCCGCCGGCTGCGCGATCCTGGTTGATCCCTGGTCGGTGGACTCGATCGCGGATGGTCTTCGGACGGTGGTCGAGGACGCGACGCTGCGGGCCTCGCTCGCGGCCGGGGGCCCCGGCCGCGCCGGCGTGTTCACGTGGGAGGCCTGTGCCCGGGCCCATCAGCGGGTCTTCGAGGAGGTCGCGCGGAGCTCGGGGCGGGGTCCGATCACGCGGGCCGCGAGCCGAGAAGGGGCCGGCAATCGCGGGGAGCACTGAACGTCGCGGCGGGTCGTGACGATGGATCGGGAGGTGCGCTGGCCCAACCGGAGCGCGCGGGGCGGCGCGCCGGTCCGCGGGGTGTAGAACTGTGCAGGAAGACGTCCAACGCCTGAGCATGGCCGATGTATACGGGACCACCGTGCTCCACCCGGTGGGTCTCGGGGCGACGATCGTCTTCGGCCTGGCGATGATCGTCCTGCCGCGCCGCTGGTCCGTGGTTCCACTCCTGGCGATGGCCACCTTCATTCCATCCGCGCAGCGAGTGGTGGTCGCCGACATCGACCTCAACCTGCTGCGGATTATCGCGCTGATGGGCTGGGTGCGGGTGCTGCTCCGATCCGAGTGGCTGGGGTTCCGCTGGAAGCTGCTGGACGTGATGATGGTGGCCTTCGCGGTGAGCGGGACCATCGCCTACACGCTTCTCTGGGGAACCACCGGGGCCCTGGTGAACCGCCTGGGGTACATGTTCGACGCGGTGGGGATCTACTTTCTGCTGCGTTGCCTGGTCCGAGGGTATGAGGACATCGACGCGCTCGCGATCGCCGCGTCGGCGTTGAGCATCCCCATC
>CAYWOF010000063.1:5407-6739 GCA_964459825.1 uncultured Phycisphaeraceae bacterium
ATCCCCATCATGCTCGCGTTCATCCTGGAGTATGTGTCGTCCCGGAACGTGTTCGCCGTGTTCGGCGGGGTGAACCCGATCACGCGGTCGCGCGACGGACGTCTGCGCTGCATGGGACCGTACAGCCACCCGATCCTCGCGGGCTGCTACTGGTCCGTGCTCATGCCGCTCATGGCCGCTCGATGGTGGAGCGGGGGCTGGGGCCGCTACACCGCCGCGATCGGCGTTGGGTGCGCGATGATCATCGTGTTCACGTGCGCCTCGAGCACGCCGGTGGTGGCGGTGATGATGGGCGCGGTGGGAGGGGGGGCGTTCCTCGTCCGACACTACCTCCGCTACATCCGGTGGTCGATCGCCGGGGGGCTGTTCCTCCTGCACCTGGTCATGAACCGTCCGGTGTGGTACATCCTGGGCTTCGCGTCCATCGTCGGGGGCTCGACCGGACTCCACCGGGCCCACCTGATCGATGCCGCGGTGAAGCACCTGGGCGACTGGTGGCTGGTGGGGGTCAAGGACACGATGTACTGGGGGCCGGCCTCCATGAATCTGGGGGATGTGACCAACCAGTACATCCGCGAGGGAGTCTGCGGCGGGCTCCTCACGATGCTGATCTTCATCGCGATCGTCGTGGTCGCCTTCGCGGGAGTCGGGCGGTTGCTGCGCCAGCGCATGGACGTCCGCACGCTGGCCGTCGTGTGGGCCATGGGATCCGCGCTGTTCATGCACGCGATGATCTTCATCGCGGTCTCGTACTTCGGCCAGATCAAGCTGCTCTGGTGCCTCCAGCTGGCCCTCATCGGCAGCATGCTGGTCGCCCTCGACGGCGCCCGGGCGTCGGCGCCGTCACGTGAGAGATCCCGGCGCGCGTCGGTGCCTCTCGGGGGGCCGCTCGCGCGAAGCGCCGGACTGGTTGAGGGTCGCTGACGCCGGGGAGCAGCTCGGTTGGAACACACTCCGCCAGGACGCTCGGCTGCACCGATCTTTGTGTGCGGCGCTTCGCGCTCGGGCACGGCGCTGGTGCGTTCGATGCTCCACAACCACTCGTGCATCCGCCTGGCCAACGAGACGCACTACTTCGACGACCTGCGCGACCGGATGCGCGGGCGGACCGAATCGCCCCTCTCGGACGAGGAGCGCAGGGCCTGCGAGGATTACTTCCTCGCCATCGGCCACCGCCCCTACGGACATCGCGGCGATCCCGAGCGGAGCACCATCCCGCGCGCCGAGTTGCGGGCGCTGGCCGACCGGATCGGTCCGGGCGCCGACGGCTACTTCGAGGCCTTCTGCCGGCTCCAGGGCGGCGCCGTGGGGGATCAGCGGTGGGGGGAGAAA
>CAYWOF010000063.1:6749-12212 GCA_964459825.1 uncultured Phycisphaeraceae bacterium
GGAGAAAACCCCCCGGCACATCTTCCGGCTGTCGGACATGCTGGGCCGCTATCCCGGTGCGCAGGCGATCTGCATGATCCGCGACCCGCGTGCCGTGGTCGCGTCTTATCGGGACTGGAAGAACCAGGGCGGATTCGACTTCGAGAGCGACCCGGGCCACCGCGAAGCGCTGGAGGAGGACCACGCGCGGGCGAGGCGATCCTACAACATCGTCCTGATGAGCCTGCTGTGGCGCAGCACCGTGGCGGCCGCCATGGACGCCCGGGATCGTTTCGGCCCCGGGCGCGTGCGGGTGCAGCACTACGAGCAGCTCACCGAGGACTCGGAGGGGTGTGCGCGCGGGATCTGCGAGTGGCTGGGGGTGGGCTACGAGCCCGCCATGCTCAACGTGCCCATGCACAACAGCTCCTTCTCCTCGTTCCAGCGCCAGGCCGGGATCTCGAAGGACCCCGTGCGCCGCTGGCGCACGACCCTCAGCGCAGGGGAGATCGCGATCGTCCAGTCCGTCTCCGGGCGGGTGATGGTTCGCGCCGGCTACGCGCTCGAGCGTGTTCCCCGCCGCCCTCTGCTGGTGGCGTGGAACTGGGCCAAGCTGCCGGCGGCGGGCCTCCGGGCGCTGCTGGTCAACCGTCACCGCATGGGGGACATCCCCGCGTACCTTCTCCGGCGCCTGCGCCTGGCGGGCAGCGGTCGCGCCTAGCGCCATCGGCGTCTCCCATGGACCTCTCGATCATCATCGTGTCGTACAACACCCGCGAGATGACGCTCGCGTGCCTCCACTCGGTTTACGAGCAGACGCGGGGGCTGGAGTTCGAGGTGGTCGTGGTCGAGAACGCCTCCGTCGATGGATCGGGGGACGCGATCGCCCGCGAGTTCCCCCAGGTCCGGCTCGTGAGGTTGGAGGAGAATGTCGGCTTCGCCGGCGGGAACAACGTCGGGGCACGCCACGCGCGGGGCGGGCACCTGCTCCTGCTCAACCCGGACACGGTCGTGCTCGACGGGGCGATCCAGAAACTCCACGCCTTCGCCCGCGCCCACCCCGGCGCCGGCGTCTGGGGCGGACGGACCCTCAAGCCCGACGGCAGCCTGGACCCGGACTGCTGTCTGGGACGCCCCACGCCGTGGAGCGTCTTCTGCCAGGCCTCCGGCCTGGCCCTGGCGTTCAAGGGCCATCGCCTGCTCGATCCGGAATCGCTGGGCTCGTGGAAGCGTGACTCGGTCCGCGAGGTCGACGTGATCTGCGGGTGCTTCATGCTGATCGACGCCGAGGTCTGGCGCCGATTGGAGGGGTTCGACCCGAGGTTCTTCATGTACTGCGAGGAGGCCGACCTGTGCGTGCGGGGACGCGCGCTGGGCTACCGGCCGCTGTTCTGCCCCGAAGCCTCGATCATCCACTACGGCGCGGCCTCGCAGAAGGTCCGCGCCGACAAGGTGGTGCGCATGCTCCGGGCCCGCGCCGAGTTCTTCCGCAAGCACTGGCGCCCCGGGATGGCGCGATTCGCCATCGCGATGATGGAGATCAGAGCCCTCAATCGGCTCATCGCGTGCCGGCTGCGGGCGAGGCTCGGCCGCGCCGACTCGGGCGCCACCGAAACGTGGCGGTCCGTCTGGGCCCAGCGCCGCCAGTGGGCCGTTCCCCCGACGCCCGCCGGCCCGGAGGCGAGGCCCGCATGATCTCCGTCGTCATCCCGGCCCACAACGAGGAGGACGTGATCGCCCGGTGCCTCGAGGCCATGACGACCGGCGCCGCGCCGGGCGAGCTCGACGTGGTGGTGGTGTGCAACGGGTGCACGGATCGGACGGCGGAGATCGCCCGGTCCTTCGGGACTCCGGTCCGCGTGCTGGAGACCGACACGCCCTCCAAGAGCAACGCCCTGAACCTGGGCGACGGGGCCGCCCGCGGATTCCCCCGGTTCTACGCGGACGCCGACATCGTGCTGACCCTGGACGCCATCCGGCAGACCGCCGCGGTTCTCGAGCGCGGCGACGCGCTGGCGGCCGCCCCGCGCATGGAGGTGGACCTGGGACGGACGAGCGTGCCGGTGCGCGCGTTCTATCGCGCCTGGATGAGCCTGCCGTACTTCGACGAGGGGATGATCGGGACGGGCGTCTACGCCATGTCGGAGCGAGGCCGGGCCCGATTCGAGCGTTTCCCCGACATCATCGCCGACGACGGGTACGCGCGCCTCGTCTTCCGGCCGGAGGAGCGGCGCACCGTGCGATCGGTCGGATTCCTCGTCACGCCCCCGACCACGCTCTCGGGCGTGATCAAGATCAAGACGCGGGCGAGGGCCGGCGGGATGGAGCTGGCGCAGAAGTTCCCCGAGCTGCTGCCCCACGACACGGGCGGCGCGGGGCGCTCCATCCGCCGGATGCTCTCACGTCCGGGGCTCTGGGCGTGCTACGTCGTGTACCTGTACGCCACGGCTCGCGCGAAGGTCGCGGGGCGGCGGAAGCTCCGCGTCGCGGACCGGCGCCGGGCCTGGGAGCGGGATAACACGTCCCGCCGGAGCGCGCGGGAGCGGGGAGCGCCGATCGCATGAACCAGCCCACTCTCCTGGGCCGTCCAGCTTCCGCGTCCGGGGGCACCGTTCCGCGCGCGGCGCACTCCCGCCAGCCGATCGACGCGACCCGACGGCCCATCCTCCTGACGGGTGCCCATCGATCCGGGACGACGTGGCTCGGGCGCATGCTCGCCGGCTCGAACGAGGTGGGACTGATCGAGGAACCCTTTAACCGCAAGTGGCGGCGCGAGGGCGTTCTGGCCGCCGACATCGACTACTGGTTCCAGTACGTGTGCGAGGAGAACGCCGCCGCCTTCCGGCCAGCGCTGGCCGACACCCTGGCCTTCCGGTACCAGTGGCGCCGCGAGATCCGGCGCCTGCGCAGCGTCAGGGATGGCGGTCGCATGCTCCGTGACATGGCCCGATTCTCGTACCATCGCTGGCGCGGTTCCCGCCCCTTGATGCGCGACCCGATCGCCGTGTTCTCCACCGACTGGCTTTCGAGCGCCTTCGACATGGACGTCGTGGTGCTGATCCGCCACCCAGCGGCGTTCGCCAACAGCCTCAAGCGGCGGGGATGGCGCTTCGATTTCCGCAACTTCCTCGGACAGCCCCTCCTTCTCCGTGATCTGGCCCAGCCGTTCGAGGCCGACATCCGGGCGCAGGTCGATCGCCCGGGCGACATCATCGAACAGGCCGGCCTGCTTTGGCGGATCATCTACTCCACGATCGCGGACTACCAGCAGAAAGGGCGCCCGTGGGTCTTCGTGCGCCACGAGGATCTGTCCCGCAGTCCGATCGAGGGGTACGCGCAGCTGTTCGCGCGGCTAGGGCTGGCCTATACGGACGCCTGCCAGCGGCGCATCCGACGCTACGCCCACGCCCGGGGAGTCAAGCGGTCTCCGGATCGGACCCATCAGCTGCGGCGCGAGAGCGCGGCCGTCACCACCGAGTGGAAGGGAGAGCTGACCGAGGCGGATATCGGCCGGTTGCGGGCGTCGCTGGCGGGCGCCGACCACCTCTTCTACGCGGAAAGAGACTGGTAGTGCCGGCAGTGCGATCCGCGAACGCAGCCGCCGGTCCAACGGGCCGATCCCAAGTGGCCATGCAAGCGTCCACGCTCGCCACACCCGACGTTCCCCGGCGCATCCTCGCCATCGCCTCCGGCGGCGGCCACTGGGTGCAGCTGCTGCGCCTGCGTCCCGCCTTCGAGGGCCATCGCGTCACCTACGTCACCGTCAACCCGGCTTATCGGTCGGACGTCGGGGGCGCGCGGTTCCACACCGTCAACGATGCCACGAGGTGGAACAAGTTCGGGCTGGTCCGGATGGCGCTGCGCCTGGCCGTGATTCTGCTTCGCGAGCGTCCGGACGTGATTATCTCGACCGGGGCGGCGCCCGGTTTTTTCGGCATCCGGCTGGGGCGCCTCCTCGGCGCCCGCACGATCTGGCTGGACAGCATCGCCAATGTCGAGCACCTGTCGATGTCGGGCGAGAAGATCGGCCGCCACGCCGATCTATGGCTCACGCAGTGGCCGCACCTGGCCCGTGAGGGCGGGCCCCGCTGCGCGGGAGCGGTGCTGTGATCTTCGTGACCGTCGGAGCCCAGATGTCGTTCGACCGCATGGTCCGGGCGGTGGACGACTGGGCGGGGCGCCACGGGCGCCGCGACGTCTTCGCGCAGATCGGGCCCACCGACTGGCGCCCCTCGCACATCGAGCACACCCGCTTCCTCGATCCTCCCGAGTTCCGGCGGCGCCTGGCCGAGGCCTCGGCCGTCGTGGCCCACGCCGGGATGGGCTCGATCATCACCGCCCTCGAGCTCGGCAAGCCCATCCTGGTCATGCCGCGCCGGGGCGACCTCCACGAGACGCGCAACGACCACCAGGTGGCCACCGCCGAGCGGTTCCGCGCGCTGGGCTGCGTGGCGGTGGCCCTCGACGAGCGGGAGATGGCCGAGCGGCTCGACCAGCTCGGCGGTCTGTCGGCCGGCGCCCGCATCGGGGCGAGCGCGTCTCCGTCCCTGCTCGGGGCCGTCCGGTCGTTCATCGAGGCCTCGCCCGCGCGATCCCGTGCGCTCGCCGGCGCCCCCACCCCGCGACCCTCGCCCAAGGAGTCCTGAATGTCCGCGTACGAAGCCCTGAAGCGCAAGCTCGAGACCAACGATGTGCTCGTCGGGATCCTCGGCCTCGGCTACGTCGGGCTGCCCCTGGCGCACGCGCTGCACGAGGGCGGCGTCCGCATCCTCGGCTTCGACATCGATGAGGCGAAGATCACGGCCCTGCGCGAGGGGCGCAACTACCTCGTCCACCTCGGGCCCGAGATGGTCACCACGCTCTCGCGCAGCGACCGGTTCTCCGCCACCACCGACATGGGCCGGCTCGGCGCGTGCGACGTGGTGATCGTGTGCGTGCCGACCCCGCTCGGCAAGCACCAGGAGCCGGACCTCTCCTACGTCGTCAACTCCGGCCAGGCCTGCGGGCGGACGCTGCGCCCGGGCCAGCTCCTCATCCTCGAATCGACCTCCTACCCCGGCACCACCCGGGAGGACTTCCTCCCGGCGGTGCTCCAGCAGGCGCCGGCGTCCGCCCGTCGCCTGGAGTCCGGGCGTGACTTCTTCGTGGCCTTCTCGCCCGAGCGCGAGGACCCGGGACGCAAGACCCACACCACCAGCACGATCCCCAAGCTCGTCGGCGGGCTCGACCAGCCCTCCACGGAGCTGGCGGCGCGCGTCTACGAGAAGGGAATCAAGACCGTTGTCCGCGTGAGCAGCGCCGAAGTCGCCGAGGCGGCCAAGGTGCTGGAGAACACGTTCCGGGCCGTCAACATCGCCCTGGTCAACGAGCTCAAGGTGGTCCTGACGGCGATGGGCATCGACGTCTGGGAGGTCATCCACGCCGCCGCCACCAAGCCGTTCGGCTACATGCCGTTCTACCCGGGGCCGGGCCTCGGCGGTCACT
>CAYWOF010000064.1:0-12151 GCA_964459825.1 uncultured Phycisphaeraceae bacterium
GTCTGGCGTGGCTGGATGGTGCGTTTGGAACGGCGGCACGCGGGGCTGGTCAAGCGGCGTTGGCTCATCGGCGACTGCGTCGGTCAGTAGGAGCATTGCGCAGCGCCCCATCGTGCGATTCGTGGGGCCGGATGGGGGAGGCAATCAGGTCACCGCGGAGTTGCGCCTGGACCAGCCCGCACCCGGATGCTGGGAGCTGTGGCTGGTGGCAACGGATGAGACGGGCCGTGAGAGCGGCTACGACGAGCTGCTCGCATGGTGTTCCTGGCCCAACGCCGCGATGGCCGACGTTGCCATCTTCCTGATCTCGCTTCATCAGGAGGCGTTCCAGCGAAAGAAAACCGACACCGAGCTGGCCGCCTCCAGGATCCTGCGAGAATCCGTTCCGGGAACAGGCGACCACCTGATGTCTGAAAAGTTCGACGACGAGGAATAGGGCATGGCAGTATCAAATCGAGATCGTGTCGGCCGCGCGATGGACTTGCTCCGGGAGGGCTTGTTTCCGTTCGTGGAGCGCGAACTGAAGGCGAAGCACGGGGACAAGTGGTTCGAGCAGGCGCGTCAGGCGCTCGGCACGGACACTCAGGCGGCGCGGGCGGCGACCTCGCCTGAGGCGCTCGACGTGGCCAGCCTGTTGTCAATCCTTGTCGGGCACTGGCAGTACGTGTTTCGGTACAAACTGGGCAAGACGGAGCGTGGTCTGGTCGGTGAGCTGCAGGAGGTCCGGGTCGATTGGGCTCACCAGAAGCCGTTCGGGCTGGACGACACCAACCGAGCGCTGGACAGCACGAAGCGGCTGCTGCTCGCCGTGAATGCTCCCCAGGCCGACGAGGTTGACCGCCAACTCCAGGAGGTGCTCCGCCAGAAGTTCGAGGACATGACCAAGCGCGAGGCCAAGAAGGCCGCGGCGACCGGCGTCGAGGGGAAGTTCACCACCGGCCTGCCGTGCTGGCGCGACGTTATCACGCCACACGCCGACGTGGCCGGTGGCAACTATCTGCTCGCCGAGTTCGCGGCCGACCTCTGGCAGGTGTACCAGGACCAGTTCGACAAGGAGCATCGCGCGCCCGCCGAGTACACGGACCCGGTGGAGTTCTTCCGGCGCACGTACCTCACCGAGGGACTTGCCGACCTGTTGACACTGGGGATCAAGCGTATTTGCGGCCAGACCGCCGATCCGGTCGTGAAGCTTCAGACCAACTTCGGCGGCGGGAAGACCCACTCGATGCTGGGCCTCTACCACCTGTTCAGCGGAGTGGCGCCGGCTCGGCTGGCCGGCATCGAGCCGCTGATGAAGAAGCTCAGCGTGAGCGGCCTGCCGAAGGTGCATCGCGCTGTGCTCGTGGGGAACAAACTCTCGCTCACTGGCTTCAAGAAGCCTGACGGCATCACCGTCCGCACGCTTTGGGGTGAGTTGGCCTGGCAACTCGGGCACTCGGTCGGCAAGGCCAAGGAGGCCTACGAGATCGTGCGGGCCGACGACGAGAAGGGTGTCTGCCCCGGCGGGCTTGTGACCCTGCTGCGGAAGTTCAGCCCGTGCATCGTGCTGATCGACGAGTGGGTCGCGTTCGTGCGGCAGGTCTACGGCACCCCGGGTCTGCCGGCGGGAACGTTCGACGCGAACATCACGTTCGCGCAGTCGTTGACCGAGGCGTTCAAGGCCGCTCCTGGGACGTGCCTCGTGGCATCCCTGCCGTCGTCGGACATTGAGATCGGCGGCGAAGGGGGACGCGAGGCCCTGAAGCGGCTGGAGAACACGTTCGATCGGGTCCAAAGCACCTGGCGGCCAGCGACCACGGACGAGTGCTTCGAGATCGTGCGGCGACGACTTTTCCAGCCGATGGAGGCGGGCCGCTTCGCCGCCCGCGACGCCGTGGCGCGCGCCTTCGCCGACATGTACCGTCAGGCGGGGAACGAGTTCCCACCGGAGTGCAAGGAGGCCGAGTACGAGCGCCGCATCCAGAACTCGTACCCGGTCCATCCAGAGCTATTCGACCGCTTGTTCCAAGATTGGTCGACGCTCGACCGCTTCCAGAGGACCCGCGGCGTGCTGCGGCTCATGGCCGCGGTCATCCACTCCCTGTGGGAGCGCCAGGATGGCAATCTGCTGATCATGCCAGCCACGATCCCGATGGACGACCCGCCAGTCCGCGATGAACTCACCCGCTACATGGATGACCCGTGGACGCCGGTCATCGAGAAGGACGTAGACGGCCCTAACTCGCTCCCGCTGCGGATTGACCGGGAGAACCCCGCGTTCGGGCGCGTCTCTGCCGCGCGGCGGGTGGCCCGCACGCTCTACCTCGGGTCGGCGCCGAGTTCGATCTCGCAGAATCGAGGCATCGACGACCGTCGCATCAAAGTCGGCTGCGTCCAGCCCGGCGAGAACTCGGCAGCTTTCGGAGACGCGCTCCGACGACTGTCCGATCAAGCCACGCACGTCTACGTGGACCAGAGCCGCTACTGGCTCGCCACGAACCCGAGCGTGACGCGCCTGGCCCAGGATCGCGCAGCCCAACTGGAGCGAAGACCCGACGAGGTGCACGCCGAGATTGTGCGACGCATCCGAGAGGAGCAAGCCAACCGCGGCGAGTTCACCAGGGTCTACCCCTGTCCGTCGAGCGGAGCGGACGTTCCCGACGAGCAGGAAGCCCGGCTTGTGATCCTCTCGCCCGAGCAGCCACACACCGCGAAGGCCGCGGACAGTGCGGCGATGGTGGCCGCGAAGGCGATCCTGGAACAACGTGGGTCAAGCCCCAGGCTCTACCGCAACACCCTGGTGTTCCTGGCGCCCGACAAGACGCGGCTCACCGAACTGGAACAGGCGGTCCGGCAGTTTCTCGCTTGGCAGTCCATCTTGGCCGAAGCGGACACGCTCAATCTGGACGCCTTCCAGAGCAAGCAGGCGAAAACCAAGACGACGGAGGCGGACGAAACGGTCAGGCAGCGCATTCCCGAGACGTTCCACTGGCTGTTGGTCCCCAGCCAGCCCGGCACGCAGGCACCGATCGAATGGAGTGAAGTCCGGCTGCAAGGAGCCGATCGCCTCGCGGCTCGTGCCTCGAAAAAGCTCATCAACGACGGCGGCCTCGCTAATCGGTATGCGGGAACCTTGCTTCGGATGGAACTGGACCGCGTCCCCCTATGGCGTGGGGACAGTGTCTCTGTCAAGCAACTGGTGGACGACTTCGCGCAGTATCTCTACCTCCCGAGGTTGAAGTCGCCCCAAGTGCTCCTCGATGCGGTCCGGGACGGCGTGAGCCGCCTGACCTGGCAGAGTGAGGGGTTCGCCTACGCCGACTTCTTCGACGAAAAGAAGAAGCGATTCGTCGGCCTCCGGACCGCGACCATCGACAACGTCGTTGCCGACGGGAAGAGCCTCGTGGTGAAGCCGGAAGCAGCGACACGTCAGCAGACGGCAGACGCGGTGCCGGTGCCGGCGAACGGCCACGCGGGCACCCCAAATGGTGGGGCGACACCTTCGACCCCGACGGGCGCGGGAACCACTTCCATGCAGGGAGGAAGTTCTCGGGTCGGTTCCGCGGCGCCAACCCGCTTCTTCGGCGTTGTCGAGGTCGATGCCACCCGCCTCGGTCGCGATGCCGGACGGGTCGCCCAGGAGGTCCTCGCGCATCTCACTGGGCTGAAGGACGCGAACGTCACTGTCACGCTCGAAATCCAGGCGGAGATCCCCGACGGAGTGGATCAGCCGACGGTGCGGGCGGTCACAGAGAACTGCCGGGTTCTGAAGTTCAAGAGCCACGGATTCGAAGGGCGGTAAGGCGGTAAGCCTCCGGCGCATCGGCTTTGCAGCCTGGTTGGCGTCTCGCGGAACGGCCGGGAGGCGGCCCCGATGGAACGTCTATCGGCGCGAACCGGATTTCCTCAGCTCCTGTTCCATCGTGCGACGGCCGAGTTCAAGAAAGTGAGAAAGTTGGCGACGGGCCAGCAATTGTGGTCCGCGTCACGTACCAAGTAGTACGCCTCGTTCGCGCACAGGAGTTGGTCCCTCTGCGCCTCGAGCAACCAGTTGAGAGCGTTAACGAACTGTTGCTGAAGACTGCCCATGAACCTGTCGTTGGGGACGTTGTAGAGCATGCCCTCAATGAAGTACGACGGGGCTACCCCGTCCTGTAGCTCCCCGCTCTCCACCATGCTCGTCCTCAGATTCTTGAAGATGCGGACCATCGGCTTGAGCCTGCCGCCGGTGGATTGGTGCTTAGCGGTCATATTGGCGGAGTGTTGCTTCGGGAAGTTGTCGATGAGTCGTCCACCGCCTGCAAAGAAGCAGATGCCGGAGATGAAGTTGCCTTTCTCAGCTGGCCCGTAACTGTAGTACCGCTTGTACTGGAACGCGGGGATGACGTCTGCTGAGCGCCGGCTCCCGCGTGGTCTGATGGCGATGGCCTTGTTCCCCGGTTCTACGTGGTCTCCGAAGGCGGCAAGGAGCGCCCTGGTCACGTCTTGCCTGTACTGGGGATAGTGGTAGGTCGCGGGCGCAGTATCCGCGTGAAAGATCTGGCGCTGCTGCTCGTTCAGCCTGTTGATGTCGTAGTGGAACGTCCGGTCGACCAGGATGACGATATCCACATCGCTGTCGGCATACACGTTGGTGTCGTTCCCGTAGGAGCCTTGGAGGAACACGTCTGGGCTCATGTCCGCGAAGCCGGTGCCGCTCGCCTCAAGGGCCCGCTTGATTGTCGCGTAAGTATCTCGTGACGAGGCAGTAGCACCCTGAGCGGACCACGTTTGCAACTGGGACTCGGAAATGGGCATTGCCTCTCATCCTCCTACCAGCGCTCGCAGTGCTTCTTCGTGCCTGCCGAAAGACTCGCGGCCGCGGCGGTAGAGCAGGTCCAGTTTACGCATGTTGGATTCCATGAGGTCCGTTGCCATCTCGGGTGAGGTATAGGCATCGCTGATGCGGACGGTCTGGACGTCCTTGAAGAGGACAGAGCGGAGCGTTTCCATCGAAGTGGTGTTGACATCCAAGGTTTTCTGGAGCAGCCTGACGCTCGGGATGCGGCGGATGAGCCGCCAGTGAATCGCATACTTGGGCTCGGGATAGCTGCCTACGCCAACGCTCACCACCCGCAAGTCCCTTCGCTCCCGCTTGAGCGCCATGACCCCATCCGCAATCGCGTAGAGTGTGGGGTTGTTGGCGCAGTAGCCACCGTCCGCGAGATCAAGAACGCTGCCGCTCGGAGTTATGACCTCATGCCGCTTGAAGAAGGGGCAAGCGGAGCAGGACGCCACCACCGCATCCGCGATGGTGCAGCCGAACCCAGGCTCAAACGTGCCCCTGCTCCCGTGGGCCTGCGCGATGCTGCTCTTGAAGATGAGCGGCTTGTTCGAGTCCCAGTTGGTCGCGATGATGCCGACGCCCGTCTTGAACGCGCAGAACCTTTGGTCTCCGAACACGTCCGTCGCCAACACCCGAAGCTGTCGGGACCTCTGGCTCGGGAACCACTGTCGCATTATTTCGGGGACGTATTTGCGGTAGAGCCCGTGGATGTCGTCCACTCGCCTGCCGAGCGCCAGCAGCGCGGCGATGATGGCCCCCGTACTGGTGCCGAATATCAGGTGGAAGCGCCCGTCCAAGGTGGAGCCGAGCATCCCCTCCAGTTCCTTGAGGACGCCGAGCGCGTAGAACCCCTTGGCCCCACCACCGTCAAGGGCGAGAATGCGGCACGGCTCGGCACCGGGGGTCGGGGGAGCGGCTTGGGACATGCCGCCCCAAGCGTATCGCGCGACACCCTCCGGCAGAGGCCCTACGGCCAGGTCAGAAGCGTACCGAATGGTCGCGGGGGCCGTACAACGGGCTGTAAACCGGAGAACGGGCCGCCGGTACCGGCTGGCGGGCTAGAAACCGGGCTTTGAACCCGTTACGATCGGGGAGCCGGTCGAGACTCGAACCTGCGACCCGCGGGTTAACAACGGCCGGGCCATCTCGGCGGGGATCGGCGGGTCACCCTCAGTCTGGAAAAACTGGCAGTTTGCCAGCACGGAACACCTCCGCCTGCCCCCGTGCCGAGGCCCTGGTCACGCGCCGTTCCGTAGGTCCGGGGCCTCCACCAGCTTCTGGAACTCCCCTGCGATCTCGGCGTGCCGCTCGGAGAGGTAGCGCGCGATGCTGGCCTGCGCGAGCAGTTTCCGAAGGTACGCCACGGCCAGCACGAGGCCGAGCGTGTTCCGCCCGTGCGACTCCTCCACGAGTCGGAAGTCCCGTCCCAGCGTCTCCATCTCGCGCTCCATCCGGGCGATGTCCTCCGGCTTCACGCCGGCCGTTTCCCGGGACGTGTCCCCGGCAGCAAGGTCCTTGGCGGGCGTGGCGACGATGAGGCACTTGGCGTAAGTGACCGAGAAGTTCTTGGCCGCGACCATGAGCTCGGCCATCTCGATCTGCCGCAGGGGCAGGGCGCGCTTGAGCTCGCGCAGCGTCGCGGCCGGCGCATGCCGGTCCCGGAGCAGGGTCACCGCCTCGGGACAGATCCCCTGGAGCAGGTCCCGCTTCTGGCGGATGGCCGCGATGTCCACGTTGAGCGTGGCGGCGATCCGGGCCTCGGGCACCCCGTTCTCCAGCGCCTTCAGGATCATGAAGTGCTCCTGGATCGGCGGCACCTGGTTGACCTTGTGGTTGAATGTGAACGCCTCATCGTCCCTGGCGATCAGGCAGAACGCCTCGGCCACCCCCATTGTCTTGAGGATGTCGTGGCGGAGGTGCCCATCGAGTAGCAGGTGCATGGGCGCCGCCGGGGGCATCGCGGGCTGCCGGTGGACGATCAGCGGCTCGATCACGCCAAGCTCTCGGATGGACGCGGCCAGTCGGAGGTACGCCGGGGACTTGCGGGTCTCCGGATGGATCGCGCGCGTCGGGAGGATGCGGGCCACGGACAGCATGACGCACTGGGGCTCGAAGGCCATGCGGACCTCAGCCACGCGGCACCTCCTCGCGCCCGACCTGGTCGGCCAGGGACTGGGGGACCTGGTCGAGCCCCGACGCCCGAACGAGCGCGACGAACCCGGGGTCCTGGAACAGCCGCCGGAGCGCCGAGGCCACGAACAGGAGCCGCGTCTCGCAGACCCTGGCCTTGTGCGCGATCACCCGCTGCTTGGCGACCTCCCGCTTGTAGGTCTGCACGAGGGCGTTGGCGGTGACCTCCTCGCGGGCGGCGCGGCCGTCCGCGCGTTTCGTCGCCTTGCCCGGGGACCGGCGCTGCTCGACCAGGCGCCGGGCCCGGATGAGCTCCTTGCCCCGCAGCGTGTTGCTCTCGTACGCGTCGGCCAGGGCCCGCTGGACCTGCTTGTCGTTCGAGGTCGCGATCACCACGGCGATGCTGATCGGGATCCGCCGCTTCTCGACCTCGCGGAGCAGCCGATCCTCCCCCTGCTTGAGCAGCCGGATGATTCCGGCGACGTACGACTCGTTCAGGTCGGTCTTTCGGGCGATCTGGGCGTGGGTGTATCCGCGTTCCTTCAGGGTTCCAATCTCGCGCAGCATGGCGACGCTCGTGTGGCGGCGCCGAGCGAGGTTCTCGGCCAGGCTCATGAGCAGCATCTCCTCGCGGGAGACGTCGACCACCAGGGCCGGCACACTGGCCTCGCCCAGCTGCCGGCAGGCCTCGAGCCGGCCCTGGCCGCACACGAGCTCGTAGTGGGGCCGGCCCTCGCGGTCGGGCCGCCGCACGACGGTGATCGGCTTCTTGAGGCCCAGCGCGGAGATGTTGGAGACGATCTGGCGGAACTTGTGCTGGCCCCGCGATCGGGGGTTGACCACGGTGATCTGCTCGATCGGGATGCGCACGACCTCGAGTGCCCGGGGGGCCATCACGCGGCACCCCCGATCCGGGCCACGCGGGCCATCCCGACGAAGAACTCCAGGGAGTCGAACCGGAACGTGTCGACCCAGGCCCCGTTGAACTCGGACAGATGGAGCTCGGGGAGCTCGAGGTCAATGGCGGGCAGGAGGAAGTAGTCCGAGGGCTGGTCGTTGGCGGCATCCATCCGCGCCACGATGTGCAGGTCGGCGACCCGCGCCTCGCCCCCCGGCACGCGGAACCGCCAGCGGAGCGACCCGGCGGGCGTGCAGCGGCAGCGGGCCAGGTAGAGCGCCGCCGTGTACAAGCCATTGATCACCAGGCCCCCGGAGCGGCGATCCGGGGCCACGCTGGCGCCCATGGTCTCCAGGTCCTGGACCAGGTCCGCCAGGAGGCGGGGATGGGCCCGTCGCAGCTGCTCGTTGATGGCGAGGTAGGCGTAGTCGCGCTCGGGCGTGTGCCCGGCCAGCCGGTAGGCCTGGACCAGGCCTCCGAACCGGTGCCGGTAGGCCGAGCTCGACGGCATCCCTTCGGCCTCGTCGATGACCCGCCCCGAGAGCTCTGGATGGTCCGCTAGCAGGGCCTTGAGGCGCGCGATCATCTCGTCGTCCGTGAACCGGCGGCTGCGCTCCTGGATGACTCCCCGCGCCGTGTAGAAGGACTCGGGCGCAACGATCGCGCCGAAGGCGCCATCGGCCCGGACCCACATCTCGGGCGGATTGCGGACCCGATTCTTCTTGAGCTTGAACGAGACCCGGTTGAAGACGTTGTTCCCGATGTACTTCTCGTTGATCAGGATCTGGTGGACCATGCCCCGCGACCACGGCCCCTCGCACCCGGTGGGCGTGCCCGCGGCGTTGAGACTCGCGGCGATGGCGCCCTCGGCCAGGCCCTCGGCCACGAACATCCGGTAGATCGCCCGGACGGTGCGCACCTCCTCCTCCGGCCCCGGCACGAGGATCACGCGATCGGTCTGCAGGCTCTTGTGCTCGCCCCGCTGGAGCAGGCCCTTGGGCTGGCCCGCCGCGTCGAGGAGCATCCGCCGCATCCCGTAGCCGGCCGGGCCGCCTTGGCGGAACCCGAGCTGGATGAGCCGGCACTGCCCCTGGAACACCTTGTTGGACAGCTCCCGGCTGTACTCCCCGGCCATCGCCCGCTTGACGCTCTTGATGATGGTGGAAACGGGACTGCCGTCGTTGGCGAACTGCTCCATGCAGTACTCGACCTGGATGCCGGCGCGGCGGCAGGTGTACTCGTAGTAGGCACTCTCGTCGGAGTCCTGGAACCGGCCCCAGCGGCTGACGTCGTAGACGAGGATGGCCTTGAAGTCGGCCGAGCCGCCCTGGACATCGGCGAGCATCCGGCGGAGGGCCTCCCGGCCCTCGAGGCGCAGCCCGCTCTTCCCGTCGTCCGCGTAGGTCCGGACGATGCGGAACCCCCGGGCCCGCGCGAACTCGGCGATCGCGTCGCGCTGGTTCTCCGTCGAGTACTGCTGGTGCTCCGTGGACATCCGCACGTACTGGGCGGCCGGGACGAGCGACTCGACCGGCCTCGGGTCGCCGGCAGGAAGTCGAGTCGGCGGGCTGGATTGGTTCACGGGCGGACCCTCGGTCGGCGCGCCGCGGAAGAGGGGGGCGGACCATGGCGGGGCCCGACGAGGGGCCGCGCCGGCGGCGCAGCGGGCCGCAGTATGGCCGCCCGCGCGCGGGGAGCTGTGAGGTTTCGGTTGGATTACTGTCGGATCTGCTTGGCGGCCCTGGCCGGCGGTGGGGCCTGGGAGAGCATGAGCCCGTAGTGACCGCGGCTGCGGCCGTCGATCCGGCCCGCCAGGTCCGCCATCCCGGCCGCGGCGAGGCGTCGTCGCAGGTCGGCCACCGCGGTACGGACGGCCGAGCGGGAGCGCTGGCCGGACCAGATGTCGTGGAGGAGTGCATCGACGCGCACGTACTGGTCGGGTCGCTGCGCCAGGTGACGCAGGAGCCGGAACGCGAGCGTGTAGCCCAGGAGGCACCGCCGGCCCCGCCAGACGACGCTGAACGAGGCGGGATCGATGGCGATGGCCTCGGCCTGCGGGCCTGGTGTCTCCGACCGACCGGGTCCGTGCCGCGCCACGAGGGCCGAGAGGTCGTCCGCTTCCTGCAGCAGGCGGTGGGCGGTGGCGCGGATCGCCCGCGCCAGGCGCGCCAGCTCCTCGAGTTCCGGGGTCTGCATGCTCCCCAGCGTCGGCCCGGCCACGCACCGGCGGCGCCGGGCTGGGTGCCGGCTCACGCCAGGTCGAGCTCGACCCGATCCGTCCGCACCGGCCGGTCGGCCGCGACCACCGGGACCACCCGGACCTCGGCGTGGGCGGGCCCCTTGCCCCCGAACTCGACCCGCGCCACGCACCGCCTCAGGGCCGCCTGCCGCAGGTGGAGCGGCCCCTCGCGCAGGCTCGGGCCCAGCCGCGCCAGGAACCCGATGGTCTCCTCGGTCAGGTCGCGCAGCTCGGCGCGGGTCATCGCTAGGCGCTCAAGGGCCTCGAGCCGGGCCGTGAGCTCGTGGCGCTCGGCCTCGAGTTCGGCGAACCGCCGGTCGACGGCCGCCTGGGTCACGGGCGTGGCGGCGTCGAGGAGGCGCCGGACCTTCTCGTCGAGCCGGGCGAGGTCGCGGCGCGCCCGGCCCTCGGCGCCGGCGATGTCGTCATGCTCCAGGCCCATCTGCGCCTGCAGCGCCCGGGCCAGCCGGCGCTCGCCATCCCCCCGCTGGTAGCGGGCGTAGTAGCCGACCACGGCCTCGATGACGGACTCCTCGAACTCGTCCTGCTTGATGAACCCCAGCGCGCACGTGCTGCGGCCCTTCCGGATCGAGCCGCCGCAGGCGTACCCATGGGACTTCCAGCGCTCGCCGCCATCGGCGCGCCGGGCGCCGCGCTGGGTGTACCCCTCGTACCGGCTGCCGCACCGGCCGCAGACGACCAGCTGCGAGAGCAGGAACCGCGACCGCGGGCCCGTCAGATCACCGACCCGCCGGTACCGGGCTTGGCGCACCGGGCGTCCCTGCCTCTGGTTGATCCCCCGCTGCTTGTACGACGCCGCCTTGTCGCCCATCACGCTCTGGGCCAGCTCCCAGACCCGGCGGCTCACCAGCGGCGGATGGGCGTTGCGGACGATGGTCCAGTGCGCCGGGTCGTTGGGCTCCAAGCGCCGGGCGTGCACATCCGTCCGCTCGACCGCGACCCCCTTCTGGATGCGGTGGAACCGGGCATCGGTCCTCCGGTTCCAGACCACATCCCCCCGGTAGGCGGGGTTCACGAGCACGGCCCGGACGGTCGCCATCGCCCACTGACCGCTGTAGTGCCCGGCCCAAGCCGGCCCGCGCGCCGGCGGGATCTTCTCGCGGTTGAGCCGGTCGGCGATGGCCTTGTAGCCGAGCCCCTGCTCGACGTACATCCGGAAGATCCGCCGGACCACCGCTACCCGCGTGGGCTCACCGGGCAGGAGCGTGCAGTGGTCCTTCCGGGAGACGGTGACGCTCTCGCCGCGCGCCAGGACTCGGATCTTCCGCCCCCGCGCATCGCTCATGAGCTTGGACCCGTCGGGGTGGTAGCGCAGGTCGAAGAGGAACTGGCCCGACTGGCTGGCGTAGCGGAGGTCGTAGCCGAACGGGGGGGCCCCGCCCATCCAGTGGCCGGTGCCGCTCTTGGAGAGCAGGCCGCGGATGGTGACCTTGGAGAGGTCCTTGGACTCCTGGCGGGCCTGCCACTGCTTGACGGGCCGCAGCAGGTCGTCGGTCCCATCGCCCGCGAAGTTCTCGCTGGCGTAGTGGACGCTCACCCCGTGCTGACGGAGCACGTGCCGGTAGTACCCGGCCTCGTCGTTGTCGACGCGGCCGAAGCGCTTGACGTCGTAGACCACGATGACGCCGAAGTCGGCGGGCCTGCCGGGTGGGCCCTGGGCGTCGGCGATCAGTTGCTGGAAGGCCCTGCGCCCGACCGAGGTCGTCCCGCTGATGGCATCGTCGGTGTAGCAGCGGAGCAGCGTCAGGCCGTTCGCGGCGCAGTACGCCTCGACGGCGCGCTGCTGGTCGGGGATCGACTGCTCCTGGCGGTCGGTCGAGCGGCGGAGGTAGCCGACGGCGGCGTGGGCCCGGGGGTCAGCGCCATCCCCGCGCCCCGCTCGCATCCTCTGGCCGCGCGGGTGGCCGTTGGCCGAGAGCGAGCCGCCGGGCCCGCTCCCATCGGCCGCGGAGCCATCCGCCGCGTTGGCCATCCGGCCGTGGGCCCCGTCGGGCCCACCTTGGCCCCCGGTGGGCGGCCCGGCGGGGTCGAGCCGGGGGGCAAGGCGCCCGCGCGGGCT
>CAYWOF010000065.1:0-12147 GCA_964459825.1 uncultured Phycisphaeraceae bacterium
TCCGCCATCTGCCCATCTGCTATCTGCCCATCTGCTATCTGCCCATCTGCAATCTGCCCATCTGCAATCTGCCCATCTGCAATCTGCTTATCTGCCATCCGCCCGTCCGCCCCCCCCCCTCGCTCACGCTCGGGGCTCGTTGCGAGCGCCGCCGCCCGCTCGCGCAGCTCCACCGCCTCCGCCGGCGGCGCCACGTGGGGATAGCTCGAGAGCCACCAGAGCGCGATGCAGATGCACAGGATGTTCGTCCCCGCGTTGCGGATGAACACCAGGGCCCGGTCCCACGTCGTCACCAGCGCGGTCCGCACGCTCGGCCACTTGTAGCCGGGCAGCTCCAGCGCCATGGGGCGCGCCCGCCCGCGCAGGATCGTCCGGCGCGCCACCAGCGCCGACAGCACCCCGGCGCCGATCCCCAGCGCGTAGCACCCCACGAACGCCAGCGCCGCCAGCCCCGGCGAGCGCGGGAACAGGATCGTCGTCACCAGCACGTACACCGGCAGGCGCGCCGAGCAGGTCATGAACGGCGCCACCAGGATCGTCGCCAGCCGCTGCTTCGGGTCCGGGATCCCCCGGGCCGCCATGATCCCCGGCAGGGCGCACGCGTGGCTCGAGAGCAGCGGCACGAACGCGTGCCCCGGCAGCCCGAACGGGCGCAGCACCCGGTCCATCACGAACGACGCCCGCGCCAGGTACCCCGTGTCCTCCAGCAGGCAGATCACGAAGAACAGGAGGCAGATCTGCGGCAGGAAGATCACCGTCGCCCCCACGCCCCCCACGATCCCGTTCGCGACCAGGTCCGCCAGCACGCCCGCGGGCAGCACGCCGGCCAGCCACGCCGACAGCCCGGAGAACACCGTGTCGATCAGGTCCATCGGGTAGGTGGCGATCGAGAAGAGCAGCCAGAACACACCCGCCATGACGAGCGCGAAGATCGCCAGCCCCAGCACCGGGTGCGCCAGCACGTGGTCGAGCCGATCGGTCAGCGTGGGCCCCCCGGCCCCCGGGGCCTCGTCCGGAGCGCCCGCGCCCGCCTCGTAGATCGCCTCGGCCCACGAGCGCAACCCCTCGACGGTCCCCGGCGGGGTGCGCGTGGGGATGGCGGCCGATGCCAGGGCCTCGCCCAGCCGCTCCAGCCCCTCTCCCGTGCGGGCGCTGACGCACACGACCGGGCACCCCAGGTCGCCCGCCAGCCGCTCGGCGTCCAGGGCCAGGCCCCGCTTGCGCGACAGGTCGATCATGTTGATCGCCACGACCGTCGGCAGGCGCCGGCGCAGCGCCTCGCCCACCATCACCAGGCCGCGCGGCAGGTTCGTCGCGTCCGTCACCACGCAGATCGCGTCCGGCTCGGCGATCGGCTCGCCGCGCGGGGCGGCACGCCCCGCCAGCACCGCGCGGCAGATCTCCGCCTCGATCTGGTCGAGCTCGAGCGAGTACACCCCGGGGAGGTCGATCAGCTCCTGCGCGCCGGCCGGCGGGTTTGCCGATCCGCGGTCGGGGCCCACCGGGCCGGGCGCGGAGCGCCGGCCCCCCCGCGTCGGGGGCTCCGCCAGCCGACCCACGCGCGCCTCGAGCGTCGTTCCGGGGAAGTTGGAGGTCTTGTGACGCAGCCCGGTCAGCCGGTTGAAGAGCGTCGTCTTCCCCGTGTTGGGGTTCCCGACCAGCGCGATCCGCCGCGGGACGCCGCGCGCCGCCCCCGGGCTCTCCGGGAGACGACCCTGGGCGAGCGTGCCTTCCATCGGACCTCAGGTCTGGCCGGCGATGCGCACCACGATCCGCTCGGCCAGCTCCCGCGCCACGCCCACGCGGCAGCCCGCCCCACGCCCCGTCGTGATCGCCACGATGCACGGCTCGCCCGCGCGGCACAGACGCACACGGGCGTTGCAGCGCAGGCCCATCGCCCCCAGCGCCGCCGCGTCCCCCGGCTCGAGCGACGCCTCGCACACGACACCGCCCTGGCCCGGCCTCATGCGAGCCAGTGCCAGCGAGACGGGGGGCTTCGAAGTGCCGCTCAAACCTGAAACTCCTCGGGACGTTGGTGTCCGATTGTAGCTCATTGAGACGCGGTCGCAACTGCCGAGTTCAACATACCTCAGTCTCCGCAAAGGCACCAGCCAGACGACACGACACCGTCACGTTGATCGGGATACGTTTGGGTGAGGATTAGCCCGGAGAGATTCTCTTCATCACACGGATGGAGGCCAATGCCCGGCTCCCCGGTTCAGCGCCGACGCGCCGATGGACTCGCACCGATCCCCGGGAGTCCGGTCGCCCCCGGCGCGGCCGGGACCACCACCGCGAACGCGAAGACCCGCGTCGGCACCCCCGCGCTGAAGTTGTTGTCGCTCACCAGGACCAGCGACCGGCGGCCATCGGGCAGCCACGGCCCGAACGCCATTCCCTCCACATTTCCGAGCGGGATGCCCAGCGTCGTCAGGTCGAGCACCAGCGTCTTCTGCGCCGGCGTGTACGCCCCCGGCAGGGTCGCGAAGGCGCTCACGTCCGTCGCCCCCGCCAGCGCGACCTCGTAGAGCCGGATCGTGTTGCCGCCCGCGAGGCTCCCGCGCTCCATCGCCAGGAATCGGCTCGTCGAGAGGGCGATCAGGTCCACCAGGCCGTTGCCCGCGATCCCGTCGTTGACGTAAACGTACTCCGCGCCCGGCTGCCCGGTCGCCAGGTCGTACCGCAGGATCCGCGAGGGGCTCTGCACGCCCGGCGCGGTCGCCGGACCGTCCTGCTTCAGCGCGTTCTCCGTCGCCGTGAAGAGGACCGCGCCGCCGGGCGCGAGCGTGAGAGGCTCCAGCGCGAGGTTGTAGCGCACCCCGAAGCTCCCGGTGGTGGGCAGGAACTTGCCCGGCACCGGGAGCGCCTGCACCTGCGCGCCCGCGGCGCTGAAGCGGTGGACGAACGGCGCGATCTGCGGCGCGGCGTTCACCTGCCCCTCGGAGCTGATCCATACGTCGCCGGACGGCGTGAGCGCGATCCCCTCGGGGTCGAGCGACAGGGGCGCGAAGGGCTGGCCGCCGGGCTGACGGAGCGTCGTGACGCCCGTGACCGTGACCCCGCCGGGGAGCAGCTGGGCGCCGGCCAGCGCGACGGACAGGGTGTACCAGCGCGCGGGATTGACCTGGCTCGCGTCATCGCTGAGGGCCAGGTACCGGGCCGCGCCCGCGTCGTACACCAGGCCCGAGAGCCCGCCCACCGTCGTGCCGGCGTGCTGGGCGCCGGACGCGATCGAGTCCTGCCCGATGAACTGGATGGACTGCACGAGCTGGCCCGCGGCGCCGGACGCCGCGACCGACAGGCAGCCCCCCGACCACATGGCACGCACGCGGAGCATTGCGCCGATCCCGTCCGGCCCGTCCGCCTACGCCGCCGACCCCACCAGCGCCGCGTTGGTCGGGAACCGCTCCATCGCCGCCAGGAGCTGCTCGACCTGCAGGTGCGGGGGCATGTTCATGAGGCGCCGGCGCAGGGCGGTCATGGTCTTGAGCTCCTGCTCGGTCATGAGCAGGTGCTCCTTGCGCGTGCCGCTGGCCGCGAGGTTGATCGCGGGGAAGAGCCGGCGCTCGCTGATCTTGCGGTCGAGGATCAGCTCCATGTTGCCGGTGCCCTTGAACTCCTCGAAGATGACCTGGTCGCCCTGGCTCCCGGTGTCCACGAGGCAGGAGGCGATGATGGTCAGCGAGCCGGCCTCCTCGGTGTTGCGGGCGGCGCCGAAGATCTGCTTGGGGACCTCGAGGGCCCGCGAGTCGATCCCGCCGGTGAGCGTGCGTCCGGAGCTGGCGTGCTTGCGCGAGCGGTTGAACGCCCGGCCCAGGCGCGTGAGCGAGTCGAGCATCACCACCACGTGGCGTCCCGACTCGGCCAGGCGCTTGCAGTGGTCCATGGTCTGGGTGGAGACGGCGACGTGCATCTCCGTGTCGTTGTCGTTGCTCGAGGCGACGCAGAACGCCCGCTGCGCCGGGGCGGGGGGCGGCGCGTGCTCGCCCGAGCCGTTGAGGGCCGCCAGGGCGGGCGCGCCCAGCTCCGCCTCCACGCGGGCGAAGGTGCGCCGGAAGTCCGTGACCTCCTCGGGACGCTCATCGACGAGGAGGATGTAGACCAGCACGTCCGGGTGGTTGCGCAGGATCGCCGACCCGATGTCCTTGAGCAGGGTGGTCTTGCCCGCCTTCGGAGGGCTGACGATGAGCCCGCGCTGGCCCCGGCCGATGGGGCAGAAGAGGTCCACCAGACGGCACGAGGACGGGCACCCCGGGTACTCCAGGGTGAGGCGCGGCTGCGGGTCGATCGAGGTGCACTCCTCGAACGGCCGGATGGCCGGGCCGGGCGCCGGCCCCAGCCCCTGGATGACCACCGGGGGCCGATGATGGTGCGGGCCGTACGACCCGTTGGACGTCGGGCCCTGCGGGCCGCCCAGGTGCGGGCTTCCGTGCCACGGGCGGTTGCGCCGGTTGCGGCGTCGCGCCCTCTGCGATCCTACTCCCACGTTGTCACCTCTCCAAAGGCGGATGCGCCTCGACCGAGGTCCGTCCCCGGCTTCGACCGGGGTTCCCGTCCTGAGCGATCACGAACCTGCGGTGCCGGCGGGCCACCGGGCGCCGTCCCGAACCTACGGGGCGGGGCGCCGCGGCCTGTCGAGGGTGCCGGTGCGCTTCCTGTTCACGACCTTGTGCTAACGCCGCGATAGCGGGGTTGGGCCGAGCCCTCCGGGCTTCTACGTGCGTGTCCGGCCCCGGTTCCCCCGAATCGGTCGGCCCATCTCAGCAGAATCCTAGGCCCGTGTCAAGTGCCGGGGAGCCCGTTCGCCGGCCCAGGCCCGCCCGGAAGGCATCGGCCGCCCGTGAGCGGGGCTTCACCGAACGGGCATGTCTCCGGCGCGAGGGCCCGAACATCTGGTTCGTTCCGCGCGGGACCCATGGGGTTGTTCCCGTCGGGCGAGCGCTCCCGGCCGCTGGCGTTATAGGGCCTGCGAGCTCGATCGATTGACGACCCTAACCCGTTGAGCCTGCATCCTTTCCGTGCGATTCCTCTTGCGGAGTTTCCCGGATTGGGGTAAAGTCCCTGTCAATCGCGCCAGGGACGTTGTGGCGCGATCGGTGTGTACGCCCCCACGATTCGTTCACGGATGGGGATTCCCGGGCGGGTCAGAGAAGAGAGGAACCACAATCATGAGATGCGTTGGACTTGCGGCGGCGGCCGGTCTGCTCGCGTGCGCGGGCTCGGCCCAGGCGATCCTGATGACCTTCGAGGACATCCCCGGTGATGTCCAGGCCATCAACAACCACTACACAGGCGTGACCTTCGGCTCGAGCACGTCCGGCAACCCCTTGGTGACCCGGCGCGTCGGGCCGGGCGGCGGCTCCTACAACGTCAGCTCGTACCCCAGCGGCACGGTGTACGGCACCGGTCAATACTGGGTCTACGGCGTCGTGGGGTTCACGTCCTCGCTCGACCCCGGCGGCAGCGATGGCAAGATCAGCTTCAACAACCAGGACGCGACCTACGTCGAGATCGGCTACTCGTGCAACAGCACGTTCACGATGAACGCGTACCGCGCCGACGGGACGCAGATCGACACCGACTCGGGCGGCGCCAACCTCCGGTACGCCAACGGCAATGCCGGCGGCCCCGGAACCCTGCGCGTGGACTGGAACGGCACCGACCACATCGCGTGGGTCATCGTGCATGACACCGGGAACTTCTGGGTCTGCGACAACGTCCAGACCGACGCGACGGGTGTCACCACCGGCGTGATCCCGCTCCCCTCGGCCGCCGGCATGGGCCTCGCGGGCCTGGGCCTCGTCGGCCTGCGCCGTCGGCGTTGATCGCAGCATTGTGACCGCATCTTCTCGACGCCGCCCGCCAACGCGGGCGGCGTTTTCCTGCGCCGACGACACTCGGCGGGCCCCCGATCGATGAACTGTTATAGGACTAAAACATTGGCCGAATCCGAATCGTCGCGGGCGGCCGTTTTCGATCCCGCACCACCGCTCGATCCTCTTTCGTTCGGCCGTGGTGCGGGCTTGCGGCCCCGACGAAGCCCAATCCTGAACGCGCTGCGCCGGAACGAGTTGTGGCTGATTCCGCGAGGTTTGCTCTTGCGTTGGTCGCGCCGTGCTTGTAGATTGCCTGCACTCGCGCCAGGGATGTTCGGCGCGTTCGGTCTCGACGCCCCACGATTCGTTCACGGATGGTGAACCCGGGCGGGTCACAGAAGAGAGGGTGCACCATGGCAGTCGTGAAGGGGTCCGCCGCGATGATCGCGGTGCTCGGTTTGTGCGCGGCGGCGAATGCCGGCGCGGTTCGCGCGGGATTCGAGGACTCATCGTTCGCGGCCAACGATGACGGCTCGCTCGCGATCGCCGACTTCGGCCTCGGCGGGCTGAACTTCTACGGGACCACGTACACGGGCGGCTGGTTGAACAACAACGGCAACATCACCTTCGACGCGCCACTGTCCACGTTCACGCCCTTCTCCCTCCTCACGACCACGCGCGCCATGCTTGCGCCGTTCTTCGGCGATGTGGACACGCGCGCCGGCAACCTGACCAAGTACGGCTTCGAGACCGGCGCCAACACGCCCGACGGCGGGGACGCCTTCGGCTTCACCTGGCGCGAGGTCGGCTACTTCTCCCACCACACCGACAAGCTCAACACCTTCCAGCTCATCATCTACGATGTGCAGGCCAACGGCGACTTCTGCTTCGAGTTCAACTACGACCAGATCGAGTGGGAGACGGGGGACGCGTCCGCCGGCTCGGGCGGCCTCGGCGGCTTCTCCGCCCGCGCGGGCTGGTCCGATGGCGTCTCGAACTCCTTCGAGATCTCCGGCTCGGCCGTCAACGGCGCCTTCCTCGACTCCAACGCCGTCACCGGCCTCAAGTACCGCACGCTCAACAGCGGCGGCGTCGCCGGCCGCTTCACCTTCTGCGTCGAGAACGGCTCGGTCGTCCCCGGGACGATCCCGCTCCCCTCGGCCGCCGGCATGGGCCTGGCCGGCCTCGGCCTCGTCGGCCTCCGTCGCCGGCGCTGACCGCAGTCCTTCGGTTGTGACCGCATCTTCTCGACGCCGCCCGCCAACGCGGGCGGCGTTTTCCTGCGCCGACCACACTCGGCGGGACAACCCCGCCCGGGAAGCACGTTGTTATAGGACTGAAACTTGCCCATTTTGACACCGCCGTGTGCGCGGTGGTCTCGGTAATGACGGACAGCGGGTTTTTGGGGCTCAAACCGCTCGCTGGGGCTTGCGAACTCGCGCACGCCGCGTTAGTCTCCCGCCCGTGGAGGTGCCGAGCGGTTTGGCGCCTCGGAGGAAGGCACCAGGCGCGCGTGGGGGCGTTCGCCGGAGAAGTGAGGAGAAGCGTATGCGGAAGTTTGTTCTGGCCCTCGTGGGCACGGCGTGCATCGCGGCGCCGGTTTCGGCGAGCCACATCTACTTCTCGAGCGTGCGCATCAACGGCGTGCTGCTCGAGGATGGCAGCGGGTTCACCAACCCGACCATCAACGTCGATGTGGGCGAGCTGATCACGGTCGAGTGCGATGTCTCCGTCGTTTTCGGCGGGCCCTGGACGGACACGTTGTACTTCGACTACACCTACGTGGCCGGCTCCCTGGGCGCTCCCCCGGACGCGTCGTTCCCCACCGGCGGCGCCTCGTTCGAGACCTTGGGCCACACCGGCTTCTACGCAGGCCCGGGTTCCGTGTCGGCGACCCTGCGTGTGGACATCGGGAGCAGCTTCCCCGACTACGTCATTCCGGGCACGGGTGTTGAGGTGGACTCGCGCACGTTCCCGTTCACCATCGATGTCAAGCCGCCGACGGGCGTGATCCCGCTCCCCTCGGCCGCCGGCATGGGCCTGGCGGGCCTGGGCCTCGTCGGCCTCCGCCGCCGTCGCTGAGCGCAGTGTTGTGACCGCATCTTCTCGACGCCGCCCGCCAACGCGGGCGGCGTTTTTGATTGAGCCGCGTGACTCTGGATCAGCCCGCCGAGGTCCGGGCGCCCGCCCCCGAGGGCGCGCCGACCACCTTGACCTCGACGGGCGCGCCAGGTTCGGGCGCGCCCCCGCCCGGCTTTCGGAGCAGCCCCCGGTACTCGCCGAACGCCTTCGGGTGGCTCTTGTGGTCGCTCACGCGGTCCGTGACGGTCTCGAACCCCGCCACGCCCAGGAGATGCCGGAGGCGGGCCTCGTCGAAGGGGTGGGGGTGCATGGCGTCGCTGTAGGTGGAGAGGTCCACGAGGAGCCAGAGGAGCCCTCCGGGCACGAGCAGGCGCCGGGCCTCGTTCAGCACCGCCGCCGGGTCCTCGACATGGTCGAGCGCGTTCTCGATGATGACGAGGTCGGCCGTGCCATCGGGCAGGGGAATGTCCTCGCCCCGGGCGGCGATGTAGGTGATGCGCTCGCAGGCCTTGGGGAGGAGTCCCTCGGCGGCGTACTCGCGCGCGAGCGGATCGACGGCCACGGCCCGGCGCCACGCGCCGCCCGCCGCGGCGAGGGCGGGGTAGGGTCCGGCGCCGATCTCGACGGCGCTCCGGGTCGGGCACCAGGCGTCGAGGGCGGCGTCGAGCGCGGGCGCATCGGCCTCGGGGGGGGCGAGCCTGAGGCACCGGGCCAGCTCGCGCAGGCGGTCACGCTGCCAGGCGCCGAAGACCCGGTCGAAGGGGCCGTGGATCGACCGGGCGCCCGCCTCGGTCTTGACGAGCCAGCGCCAGAACCGGAGTTCCTCGTCGCGTTTGGCCGAGCCGGGTTCGATGGGGCGATCGAGGGTGTGGCGCAGCTCGGCGAGGGCGTGCTCGACGGCGTCGAGCCGGGCCTCGAGCCCGGCCAGGCCCGGGCCCATCAGCCGCGCGATGATCCGGCGCAGGGGCTGACGCAGGCCCAAGGGGTGCTCCTGTCTGAACGCGGTCTTAGCGCGCCCGGGGGCGGGCGGCCCGGAACGCGAGCCGCCGGCGAGTAGAATAGCGGCGCGCGCGCCCGGGGCCTCGGCGGGGGCGGAGCGCCCGGAGCAGCCCGTCGATGAGCCCGATGAACGACCCGCCCGAGTCCGCTCCCCCGCCCGGCGCCCGGCCGGCGCGGTTCAACTTCGACCGGAGCGTGGTGCAGCTCAAGCGCCGGCTGATCCAGGAGGCGACGACGGCGATCGGCATGCTGGAGGCGGCGCTGGATGCGCTCTGGAAGCTCGACGTGGCGGCGGCGCGCGAGGTCCGGCGGCGCGACGACACGATCGACGACGAGGAGGTGCAGATCGAGCAGGAGTGCTTCCGCCTGCTGGCGCTGGAGCAGCCCTTCGCGCGCGACTTCCGGGTGATCACCTTCATCCTGAAGGTCAACCAGGACATCGAGCGCGTGGGAGACCACGCGGCCTCGATCGCCAAGATCGCGACGCGCATGCCCGAGGGCCCCCCGCCGCGCTGGCCCACGGCGCTGGTCGAGCTGGGGCAGCGGGTGCCGGCGATGTGCCACACCCTCCTGCGCGCGGTGCTGGACGAGGACCCGGCGCTGGCCCGGCAGATCGTGGCGGAGGATGAGGTGATCGACGCGCTCGAGAAGCGCCTCTTCGACGAGGCGGAGGAGTTGATGCGCCGGGAGCCGGGCGCGGTGCGGACCGGCCTGCTCATCTACCGCGCGGGGCGCGAGCTGGAGCGCATCGGCGACCTGATGAAGAACATCGCCGAGGACGTGGTCTACCTCTCGACGGGGTCGATCGTGCGTCACGAGCAGAAGCGCGAGCAGCGGGCCCAGAGCGCGCCGGCGACGTGAGGAGCGGGAAGAGCCGCGGATCAACGCGGATGAACGCGGATCCGGGCAGGACCGATCCGGCATGCGAGCGGCTCTCGCCCATCCCCTGTTGTGCCTGGGTTGATCTGCGTGAATCGGCGGCGGGGTTTCTCTTCCGGGGCACGCCGTGTTCCGGGGTCTCCGGGCGGACGCGCGGAGCGATCAGAACGGCAGGTCCTCGGTCTGGGCGATGTCGTCCTCGGTGCCGGCCTCGCCATCGCGCCCGTTGGAGCGGTAGGTGACCCGGGTGCGCCCGGAGCGCCGATCCTCCTCGAACGTGAAGGTGACGGCGTTGCCCCACGGGTCGCTCAGCGCCTGCTCGAGGTCCGCGGCCGAGGCGGGGAGCTTGTCGTGGGCCTGGCGATACTGGGCGATCAGGATGGACCACTGCTGGGTGTTGAGGCGGACGGCCAGGTCGCGGGCGTTGCTCTTGGTCTGGGCGACCTGCTGCGTGTAGCTGGTGCCGCCCAGGTTGCCGAAGGCCAGGTAGAGGATGATGGCCAGGACGACGAGGATGGCGATGAGGCCGAAGAGGGCGTTGCCGCGGGGCGGGCGGGGGGAGGAGTGCATGGGAGCTCCTTTCGCGGCGGGGGCGCGCCCGAACGGGCGCCGAGAGGCACAAGTCTAGTAGTCCCGCGGCGGGGGCGCCCGGCATGGCCGCGCACGGACGATCGCCTCGCGCGGAGCGCTAACCACGGACCAGGGTGATCACGCGCCCGCGCTCGGTGGCGGGGATGAGCGTGAGCAGGCCTTCCTGGAGGTTGAACCGCGCGGGACGATCCGAGTTCTCCCCCTCGATGGTGAGCGTGTCGCCCTCGAGCGACCACCTCCCCTTGGCCGATTGCTCGCCGATCTGGGCGATGAAGGTGTTGTCGGCGTTGAAGGTGTAGGTGGCCCGTCCGGGGTCCATGGCCTGGAAGATCTTCTCGGCGATGCGCTCGATCTCGGCGTCCGAGGCCTCGCGCCCGGCGCGCTCGGCCGCGTTGAGGACGGTGTTGAACGCGGCGTTGTGGTAGGCGCTGGGCTCGATGACCCAGCGGCCGATCGCGTCGACGACGGTGACGGGTGGGGGCGGGGGCGCGGCCTCGCGCGGGCGCTCCTGCTCGCACGCCGTGGGAAGCGCGAGCGCAACGGCGAGCGACACGAACAACAGCGCCAAGCGAAGACGAGCGGGCACGCAGGGACTCCTGCCGGTTGACGGACCCTGGGCCGGACCGTAGAGTACGGCATAGGTTCGGGAATCGCAAGCGAGGGGCCCGATGGCGACGGCCGAGGCGGTGGCGCGGTACTTCCTGCATCTGGCGGCCGGCGCGCCGGAGCCGACGCCGGTGACGCAGATGCAGCTGCACAAGCTGCTGTACTACGCGCAGGGGTGGTCGCTGGGGGCGCGGGGCGAGCCGCTCTTCGCCGGCCGGATCGAGGCGTGGATGCACGGGCCGGTGGTGCGCGAGGCGTACCGGCTGTTCGCCCGCTTCGAGGATGAGCCCATCCCCGCTGCGGAAGCGGGTGACGGGCGCGAGATGCGCCCGGAGGATCGCACGCTGGTCGAGTGGGTGTGGCGCGGCTACGGGCGCTTCGCCGCGTGGCACCTGCGCGACATGACGCACCGCGAGGCGCCGTGGCGGGAAGCGCGCGGGACAACGCCGGAGACGGAGCGCAGCGAGGCGCCCATCGGCGAGGAGTCGATGCGTCGCTACTTCGTCGGTCTGCACGAGCGGGCGTGCCGGCGCAGCGGGCTGGATCCGGAGCGGCTCGCGGCGGCGATGGCCGACGCACGGGCCGGTCGGACGGTGGCACTGGCCGATATCGGCGCGGATCCGGCGCGTGGCGTGGCGGATTGAGGTCGCGGCGTCGGCGCGGGCCGGGCTCGGCGCGCTCGATCCGTCGCTGCTGCTGGAGCTGCGCGAGCGGGTGGCCGACATCGCGGACGACCCGCTGCACCACCTGCGCCGGTCCCACGGTGCGAACGAGCCGCCCGACACGCTGGTGCTCGACTACGTCTCGGATGTCATCCGCGACTTGCGAATCAGGGTGTTCTTCGCGGAGCCGGATGTCGCGCGCCGGAGGATCATCGTCGTGGGTGCGGGGCACGTGTCCGACGCCGAGGGGGATGGGGACTAACCGGCCTCTGCCGCTCGGAACGCGCGTGTGGGGCGATGGCCCCGGCGGCTCAAGCCTCTCGCCGAGCAGCTTGAATGCCGACTCGGCGAGCGTGCGGATGCGACCGGGTCGTCCGTGCAGACCGCCTCCATGAGGTCGTCCTGCACAGACTCGGATGGCTGGGGCTCGGGCATGAAGGCGGGAAGCGGTTGCAATCCGCACTGACCCGCGCGAAGCGCGTGGGTCCGATGGGGATGAAGACCTGTTGCTC
>CAYWOF010000066.1:0-12105 GCA_964459825.1 uncultured Phycisphaeraceae bacterium
GATATCACGTTGTGACTGGAGTTCAGACGTGTGCTCTTCCGATCTCCCACGATGATCTCGGGGTCCTTGCGCAGCTTGGAGGCCTGGGCGCTGATCCGCTGGCCGCCGTAGATGGGGGCCACCTGGATGGGCGTGAAGCGGGCGACGGCCTGGAGCTCGGCGGCGATCTGGATGGCCAGCTAGCGCGTGGGGGCGAGGATGAGCGCCTGGAAGGGCTTGTCGCGCTGGATCTGGTTGAAGATGGGCAGGCCGAACGCCGCGGTCTTTCCCGTGCCCGTCTTGGCCTGGCCCAGGAGGTCGCGCCCCGTGAGCGCGATGGGGATCAGCTGGGCCTGGATGGCCGTCGGGCGCGTCCAGCCCTCGGCGGCGATCCCCTTGAGGATGCTGTTGCGGATTCCCAGGCTGGCGAAGGTGACGCCCTCGGGCGCGAAGATCTCACCGACGGCCTTGAACGGGCCATCGGGACCGCCGGGGGGGGACGGCTCGGCTGGGGCGCCATCCGGCTGGGCGATGCCACCCTCGGCGTCCGGCGCCGGCTCGTGGCCGGTCCGGTCGTCGGGATGCAGAACCCGTTCCGGGTGGGGGGGGGGGGGTATTGGGGGGGGGGGCGGGGGGGGGCGGGATGGAGGGGGCGATTGGGTTCTGGAACGTCATTATCTGCCGCGCCCGCTTCTTCGGCCGGCCAGCGAGGGATGGAAGGCGTGGGCGGTCCGCGGGGAAGGGCGGCGGGCCGACGACGTGGACCATCCCCCACGGTTGCCGCGGCCGAAACGGGCGCGAACTCCCGGGAGGTCGCGAGCCCCGCGCCCGACACTCACGGAACGTCCGTGGGGGCCAAGGCTCGCACGCCCCGAAGGGCGATGCTCAATACTAGGCGCGCTCCTCGGGCCGGCGCTCGGATTTGGTCCGGGTCAGCTCGAGGAGGATGGCGTGTTTCATCAGCGTGCCCGCCGCGCTGGACGCCGCGGCCAGCCATCCCGGGACGCCATCGAGCCAGGCCCCCTTGAGGATCAACTGCTTGGCCAGGGCCCCTGGCGGGGAGAGCATCAGGCGAGCCACGCTCCCGGCGTGGCCGTCCTCGCGCAGGGCCAGCGCCGCCTGACGCGCGTAAGCGAGCTGCTTGCCGAAGTGGTCGGCGAAGGTGACGAAGGAATCGTGGCGCAGGTGTCCGGCCAGCACCGGCGCCGGGCCGGGGCGCACCGGCGCCAGGGCAGGGTGCGGCTCGCGCCCGCTCCAACGGGCGCTGCCCCGCCGGCAGAGCCGGACGATCCGCTCGGGCTGCCAGGCGTGGCGAAGGGGTCGTCCGGCGTACCAGGTGCGGCGGTTGACGGTGAAGCAGTCCGGGCCGGCGTCGCGCTCGATGGCATCGCGGATGGCGCGGGCGAGGTCGGCGTCCGGGGACTCGTCGGCGTCCAGGCTCAGCACCCAGGTCCTGGTGCACTCGTCCATCGCACGGTTCTTGGCCGGGCCGAAGCCCGACCAGTCGGAACGCACCACCCGCGCTCCGGCCCGGGCCAGCAGGTCGAGGGTGCCGTCGGTCGAGCCCGAATCGACGGCGACGATCTCCTGGGCGATGGGGCGCACGGAGTCGAGGGTTCGACCGATCGTGGCCTGGGCGTTCCTGCAGATGATCGCGACCGAGAGCATGGCGCCATAGGAGAGCAGGCGGAGGTCAAAACAGCAAACGGGCGATCGCCGCCGGGCGCCCGGCGGCCGGAGCCGGCGCCGCCCAGGCATGGGGTCGCGACCCGCCCGCGGGCTTATTGTCCCCCCGATGGCCGACTGGCGAGCCGTGCGGGTGGCCCGGGGCGAGGAGGGCGCGGACTGGGGCGCGGCGGTGGCCGACCCGGCGTGGCGGGAGGGTGCGACGCTCCTCAAGCGCGAGGCGGGGACCTCGGTCCATCGCGCCACCCTGCGGGGGCGGGAGGTCGTCGTGAAGGAGTGGGTGCTGCGCGGCGCGGCGGCCCTGCGCGGGATAGTGGTGCCCTCGCGCGCCGACCGGCACTGGGCGGGCGCTCGCTGGCTGCACCGCCACCAGTTCGGCACCGCCCGCGTGCTCGCCCAGCTGCGCCGGCGCGATCAGGGTCGCACGCGCGAGTGCCTGGTCATGGAGGCCCTGGCCGGGCGCTCGGTGCTGGAGCACCTGGCCGGCGGGCCGCCGGGCATCCGCCTCGAGCACGCGCTCGCGTGGAAGCTGGGGGTGCAGGCCGCGAACCTGGTCCGGCGCGGCCGTTTCAACCGCGATCACAAGCCATCGAACCTGATCGTGACGAGGCTCACCGACCGGGACGTGCGGATCGCCATCATCGACTGCGTGGCGATCCGGCCCTGCCTGCGCCGCCGGCGGGCCCTCGTGCGGATGCTGGCCTCGCTGGCCATCGAGCCGATCGGCGTCGGCCACCCGGCGCGGCGCGGGGTGATGATGCGCACGGTCGCCGGCGCGGTGAGCGTGCTGACGGGCGGTCGGGAGTCGGGCTCGTCCGAGTCGCGCCGCCTGCGCCGCGATCTCTGGCGCCGCGCCCGCGCGGCCGTGGAAGCCCACGGTGACCCCACGCCCCGCACCGATCCGCTGGGCGGAGCGGCGCGGTCCGCGCTTCCGCGTTCCTAGCGCGACCTGTCAAGCCCGAGGCCGCGTCCGACACCCGGGCGGCGTGATCCGCTCTCGGCATCACCCGCGGGCCGGGAGCTTCGGGGTGGTCGATCTCGGTTGCTCTCCGGCGCGCCAGCGACTACCACGAACGCTCGAAGCGGTACCACGACATGCCCGACGCCGGCACCCGCACGGGGACCTCGGCCCGACCCCTCGCGTCCAGTTGTAGCGCGATGGGCGGCCCGTGCTCGCGCGACATCGTGGTCTGTGCGGTCATCCCGGAGTAGTAGAGATCGATGGTGAGCGTGCGATCGACCGGCGTCGGCAGGGGGTTGTGCACGATGAGCATCGCCGGTGCTTCAAGCGCCGGGTTGACGTGGAGGATCCAGTCGATGTCGCGCCCGTCGGGCCGGCGGCCGTGGATGATGTCCGATTCCAGGATGGCGCGGTTGGCCTTGAACCACGCCACGCGCCCCGCGACCAGGTCCCGGGTGGCCGGCGTGTCGAAGAGCCGCGGGCCGCGGAAGCAGGCCTGCACGCCCGCGCCCAGGAGATTGTCGAGGCGGGTCCGGTAGTGATCGCGATGCTCGTCGAGGGGTTCGATGGTCGCGGCGGGGCCTCCGCCGTGGTACTCCATGAGCGGCACGAACATCCAGCCCATGCTGGGCGTCCTGGTCCACGTGCCGTCGTAGATGTTCTGCCGCTCGATGATCTCCTGCTGCTCACGGGGAAGCGACCAGTTCGTCTCCCGGTACCCCATGCCGCACTTGCTCGACCCCGCGAGGTAGTACCAGTCCGGCACGTTGAGGTAGATCCCGCGGCCGCGGCACCAGCGGTAGAAGTCGCGGATCGTGGCCCATTGGGTCCACTGGGAATCGGCCAGGCCGGCGTGCCCCGGGTGGGTGGTGGAGGCGCACACATCTCCGGGGTAGTTGCCGTCGTGCTCGAGGACATCGAGCCCGGTCGCTTCGAAGCCCGCGCGAAGGGTCGCGAAGTACTCCAGGCCCCATCGTGATCCCAGGCACGGCGAGTTGCCGAACATCGCGAAGCCACCGGGCTTGCCGGTCGCGGGATTCACCACGTCCGTCTCGGCGTCGATCGAGCGGCTCGCCAGGAGCGAGTACCCCCCGAGCGCGATCCGCTTCGACGCCGCGTAGGCGCGCAGGCCCCTGAGGGACTCGAGCGCCGCCCGGTCGCGGGTCTCGATGTTGAACCCGCTCCCGAACGTCATGATGACCATCTCGAAGCCGACCTCGGCGGCCTGGTCGACCGCCGCCCGCACCGCCCCCGGCTCGGCCGAAGCCGCGTGGAAGATGAGCGGGTTCTCCTGGACCCACGGGGCCATGGCGCGGTACATCCGCCGCTGCGCGAGGCCGCGGCGCTCGCGGTCCGTCGAATCGTGGAGCAGCTCGAAGGTCCGCGGCGATTCGAACGACTCCCCCGGCGCGAGCGGAACGCCCGGGCCGATCTTCGGGCCGCATTCCAGCAGGCACGGGGTCAGCCGCTCGTAGTGCACCTGGGTCGCGTAGAGCGGATCGGGCTTCCACTCGACCGCGGGCCCGGCGACGCCCCCGTCCATCGAGCCCCCGAAGGCGTAGTCGGACTCGACGTGGATCGAGCGCGGGTACGCCTCGAATGAGCCCGCCTTCCCTTCCACTCTCGAGGCGGGCTCGATCCACGCGAGGATCTCCGAGACGACACGGTCGACCCTCACGGGCTTCGCCCCTGCGTTCGTGATCACGACCCACTTGCTGAGCACCGGCAGCGCGTCGTAGATCTCGTAGCAGACCGTGATGCGCACGTCGGGGTGCGACGACCCCGGTGGCGCCGCGAAGTCCATCTCGACCGCCCGACCCGGCGGCGGCCAGGCGACGGGCGCGGACAGCCACTCGGGTCGTGGCGTCCATGGGAACCGCTCGCGCGTCGGCCCCGTGCGCCCGCCGATGAACCGGAACGCACCGGGATCCGCCGTCATCGTGTCGAGCCACGACGGGAGCAGGTAGTTGTGGATGGGCTGGCCGACCAGGCCGCCGACGTCGTACTCCCGCCCGTCGAGCGTGACGCGGGCCTCGGGGCGCACGCTCCGGAGTTCCGCCTGCCCCGTCATCACGTTGTCGTAGGCGATCGTGGCGGCGTTGGGCGCGATCCGGATGACGCGCCGGATCAGGCCGTTCTCCAGGACGATCTCACGATCGTCCGAGCGCACGGTCGCCGTGGCGCCCCGCGCGTCGATCAGCCAGTCTCCGGCGCCCCCCGGGGGCGGGGGGGCGGACCGGGCCGCTGGAGCGACCAGGAGCGGGACCGCCGCGGCCCGTCCGACGATCGAGCGAATCGTGTGTGTCCGGCACATCCGCGTGAACTCCGAACCACGTACTTGCCGGTCATGACGGCCGCGCGCGTCGGCGAGTCTGGCCGTCGGCGCCCAGGCCGCGCCACCTCAGGTCGTCCACGAGGATCACCGGCACGTTGGGCGGCGCGCCCCGGGTGGCGGGTCGGGAGCCGGCCGTCAGCAGACCGGCGAGGACGAGCACGAGCCTCATGCCCGCAGCATATCGCGCCGGACGTGCGGCAGGCGGGCGCGGGGCACGCTGTGCCCCGAGGCGACCGATGGGCTGCGGGCCCGGGCTTATGGGCCGGCGCCCGCGACGGCCATGGCGGACGAAGTGGATATGCTGCCCGAGGATGACGAATGTCCTTCCTTCCGACCGGCGGTCGTTTCTCGCTTCGATCGGTGCGCTGTCCGCGGCGCAGGCATGCTGCGCCGGCCTGGAGCAAGGCGCCCCGCCGGCCGCACGAGCGGAGCCGCAGCCGGGTGTGAACCGTGGACTGGCGGATGCCGCGGACGTGCTGCTCGCGCCGGGTCTCGCCTACTTGCAGACGGGGAGCGTCGGTCCTTCGCTCAGGCCGGCGGTGGATCGCACCCTCGCGGCCTGGATGGAACTGGAACAGAACCCGGTGCATCAGGCGTACCGGGTTCAGCCGCCCGCCCTGGAGCACGTCCGGGACCAGGCGGCCGCGCTGCTCCGGTGCACGCACGACGAGGTCGTCCTGACACGCGGCACGACCGATGGCATGAACAGCGTCGCCGCCGGCCTGGATCTCGGGCCGGGCGATCGCGTGCTGACCACCGACCAGGAGCACGGCGGGGGCCGCCACTGCTGGGACTACCTGGCGCGCCGACGCGGCATCACGCTCGACACAGTCCCCGTCCCGCCCGGCGAGAACGACGCGGCGGCCATCGTCGATCGCTTCCGCGAAGCGATCACGCCGAGGACGCGCGTTCTGTCATTCTCCCACGTGCTGTACACCACCGGCCTGCGCATGCCCGTGCCGGAACTCTCCGCGCTGGCTCGTGAGCATGGGTGCCTCGCGATCGTCGACGGAGCGCAGGCCCTCGGGGGCATCGACGTGGACGTGCGTGCGCTGGGCTGTCACGTCTACGCCGCCACCGGTCACAAGTGGATGCTCGGACCCAAAGGAACCGGCCTGCTGTTCCTGCGGGAGGACGCCAGGGAACGCGTCCGGCTCATCGCGGAAGAGGCCGGGCGCGAGGCGCAGAGCGATTCGACCGGTCTTGTCAATCTGCCGGGGGTGATCGGCCTGGGCGCGGCGATCGACTACATCCGTGCGATCGGGATCGGGAGAATCGAGACGCACAACCTCGAACTGCGCCATCGTCTGTACGAGATGCTCGGCGGCGTCCGCCAGGCCCGCATCGTCAGCCCGGCGCCGGGACCGACCGCTTCACCCTTGCTTACCGTGCAACTCCGCGATGGCGTGGACCCACGCGAGCTCATCGGGCGGATGCTCGAGAAGCACCGCGTCGCGCTCCGGGCGCTTCCCATGCTGCCCAATGGCCTTCGCTTCTCCGTGCACCTCTTCAACTCCGTGCAGGACGTCGAGCGGGCCGTCGAAGGCCTCCGGCTCGAACTGGCGTAGGTCGACCGCTCACCCGGCCACGATGCGGCTCAGGATCCGTGCCGCCCGTTCGCACGCGCCACGCGTCACGTCCAAGTGCGTGACGGCGCGGATGGTCCGCGCCCCGAAGGCGAAGATGAGGACGCCCTGCTCGCGCGCCGCGCCGACGACCGCGCCCGCGTCCGGAGCCTCCCGGGCCAGATCGAAGACCAGGATGTTGGTCTGAACCCGGGCCGGGTCCAGCACGATCCGGGGATTCTGGGCGAGGATCTCCGCCATGGCGCGCGCGTTCGCGTGGTCCTCGGCGAGGCGGTCGATGTGATGGTCGATCGCGTGCAGGGCCGCGCCCGCGAAGATCCCGGCCTGGCGCATGGCGCCGCCGAGCATGCGCCGGCAGCGCACCGCCTGGGTGATGAGGTCGCGCGATCCGGCCAGGGCCGAACCCCCCGGCGCCCCCAGGCCCTTGGAGAACGCGACGGAGACCAGGTCGAACGGCGCCGCGAGGGCCGCCGGGGACGAGCCGCTCGCCACGGCCGCGTTCCACAGCCGTGCGCCGTCCAGGTACGTCGCGACGCCCCGACGCCGGGCCTCCGCCCCCACCCGCTCCGCTTCCGAGGCGGGGAAGACGACCCCGCCCGCGCGGTTGTGCGTGTTCTCGATCTCGACCACCGTCGTCGGCGGATACACCACGTGCCCGCGCGGCTTGCACGCCGCCCCGAACTCCTCCGCCGTGAACACCCCCGCCGAGCCGACCTCCGTGAACTGCACCCCGGCGTTGGCGCCCGACGCGCCCGTCTCGTGCCAGACGGCGTGGCACTGGCGGCTGACGATGACGTCATCCCCGGGACGCGTGAGCAGTCGCAGCGCGGCCTGGTTCGCCATGGTCCCCGTGGGGAACCACAACGCCGCTTCCTTTCCGAGGAGTGACGCGACCCGTTCCTGGAGCCGGTTGACGGTCGGGTCCTCGCCGAACTGGTCGTCGCCGACCTCGGCGGCCGCCATCGCGGCGCGCATCGGGGCCGAGGGCAGCGTGACGGTGTCCGACCGCAGGTCAACCGCCGGGAGGTCCATGGATCCGGGAGAGTACCAGCCTGGGCGCGAGCCGACCGGGGTCGTGGATGCGAAGAGACCACCGGGCCCACCGCCTTGCCGTCGCGTTGGCGGCTCGCGGGCGTTCGACCCGACCCGGGTTCTCGCGTTGCGCCGTCGTCGGGCCGGGGGACGGCTGCGCCCCGCACTCGGGTCGGTTTGCCCGTGCCGGTCCGGACGACCGGAGACACCGCGCGTGACCTCTCGCCCGCCGGGCGAGCTAGAACCCGCGCGCGGCCGGGGTAGACTCCGAACCGATGGCCCAATCGCCCCCCGAGATCGGATCGCCCTCCCCGCCCGCGCGCAAGTACGCGATCCCGAGGCGTCTGCTGGAGTTCCATCCGCGCCTGGAGCGCGAGGAGGACCACCCCGGCGCCTGGACCTTTCCGGCGTACCTGGATGACCCGCGGGTGGCCTGGCTGCGCGAGCTCAAGGCCCTGTACGAGTCGCCCCTGGCCTTCCCGGCGTCGATCTCGCCGCAGGCGGGCTGGCTGCTGCACGGGCTGGTGGCCAACCTGCGCCCCCGGGTCGTGGTCGAGGTGGGGGCCTTCCTGGGCGCCAGCACGCTCTGGATGGCCAGCGCGCTGGTGGAGACGGCCCGCGGCTTCACGGGCGCGATGTACCTCGAATCCGAGGAGCCGGGGGGGGGCGAGGCGCCGGCCGGCGCCGGCACCGGCGTGATCCATGTCTTCGACGATTTCGGCCCCGTGCGCGAGGGCCCGTGGCGCGAGGCCGAACTGGACGAGGACCGCGAGGCCATCGTGCGCGCTTGCCTCGAGCGCGCGGGCGTGGGATCGATCGTCCACCTCCACAAGGGCCTGAGCCAAGCGACCCTCCCCGCGGCCCGCGACGCCCTGCGTGCCGCCGGCGGCGTGGACCTGGCCCTGCTGGATGGCGACCACACCATCGCCGGCGTCTGGGCCGATCTCGACGCCCTCGAGCCGGTCCTCAACACCGGCGGCTACGTGCTGCTGCACGACACCTACCCCGAGCAGTGCGGCGAGCACCAGGGCCCGCGCCACGTCATCGACCACCTCAACACCCGGGCGACGGGGCTCTACGAGAAGTGCGAGCTGCACCTGGCGCCGCTCAACTACGGGCTGGCGATCCTGCGGCGCATCGGCTGAGACGCGCGCAGGGTCCGGCCGGGCCGGGGGTTGCGCCAGCGCCCGCGCCCCGGTACCATCGGGGCATGGCACGACCACGGAGGGCACGCGGCGCGGAGCACGCCACGGACAACGGCATGGCGAACGGGTCCGGCGCGGCACTTTCCCGGCCCGTCCCGACGCCGGAGTTCACACTCGCCAATCCCGAGGCGCGGGTGTACGTCGGGGACTGCCGCGCGCTGCTTCCCGGGATTCCCGAGGTCGCGGCCGGCGCGGTGGACCTCGTCTTCGCCGACCCGCCCTTCAACTGGAAGCGGGCGTACGACGAGTGGCACGACGACCTGCCCGAGCGCGAGTACCTCGACTTCACGTACGACTGGCTGGATCTGTGCATCCGGGCCCTGCGCCCGGGCGGGGCGCTGTGGGTGAACATCCCGGACGACTGGGCGGCGGAGATCGCCTGCTACCTGAAGGGGCGCCTGGACCGGAAGCCCGACGGCGGGCGGGCCGTCCTGTCGCTGGTCAACTGGTGCATCTGGCACTACCGCTTCGGCCAGAACCGCACCGAGAACTTCATCAGCAGCAAGGTGCACGTCTTCTACTTCCTCAAGGCGGGCGGCCCCCGGCGGTGGAACCCGATCGAGGTGCTCGAGCTCTCCGACCGTCGGGCGATCTACTTCGACCCGCGCACGGAGAGCAAGCGCGACGGCATGCCGGCGGGCATGCGCCTGCCCATGGATGTCTGGTATGGCCCGTACTGGGGGCGGGTGCAGGGCAACAACAAGGAGCGCCGGGGCTACCACGACAACCAGCTGCCCGAGGCGTATCTCGAGCGGGTGATCCGCTCGACGAGCAATCCCGGCGACCTGGTGATGGACCCGTTCCTCGGCAGCGGCACGACCGGCGTGATGGCCCACGCCCTCGGACGCCGGTTCATCGGCACGGAGTTCAGCGCGGCCAACGCCAAGAGCGCGTTCGAGCGGATGCGGGCCGGGCCGGTGGCGCGCGAGAAGGTCGGCCCGGTGAGCACGGCGATCTTCGGGTCGAGGCGCGCGACCGATTCCGGCGCGACGCCCCGGCGCCGGGGCGTTCGGGCCCGGGAGGGGCTCCTGCTGGATGGCGCACCCGCCTGACACGGTCCTGCTCGCCATCAAGGCCGTCCCCGGGGCGCGCCGGGACGAGATCGTCGGCATGCTCGGCGACCGGCTCAAGGTCCGGGTCGCCGCCCCGCCCGAGGGGGGCCGGGCCAACCGGGCGATCTGCGCTCTCATCGGCGCGGCCGTGGGGGTGAGGGCGCGCCAGGTCGAGGTGGTCTCCGGGCACGCCAGCGCCGAGAAGGTCGTGCGCCTGATCGGCGCCGATCCCGATCGGGTGCGGGCCCTGCTGGGGAGGGGATAGGCTGTGGGGGCCGCGGGGCAGGAGTGGCGCGCGTGCTCGACTGGGCGATGATGACCTGGCTCGCGCTCGGCGGGGAGCTGGTGCTGCGCCTGGGGCTGAGCGTGCGGGTGGTGATGCGCCGGGCGCCGGTGCCGACGGTGCTGTCGTGGCTGGTGGTGCTGCTGCTCCTGCCGGGGGTGGGCATCCCCGCGTACCTGCTCATCGGCGAGGTGCGTCTGGGGTCGCGCCGGGCTCGCCGGTACCGGCACGTCGCGGCGGACCTGGCGCAGCGGGCACACGTCTTCTGGCGCAAAGGGGCGCAGGACTGGACGAGCGAGGTGGAGCCCTACCGGCACGTGGCGCGCCTGCTGACCCACCTGGGGGAGATGCCGCCGCTGGTGGGCAACCACCTGGAGCTGATCGCGGACACGCGTCAGTTCCTGGCGGCGCTGGTGCGCGAGATCGACCGGTCCGATCGCTGGTGCCACCTGCTCTTCTACATCTGGTCGGACGACGCCACGACGCGCCAGGTGGCCGAGGCGCTGGTCCGGGCCGCCAAGCGCGGGGTGCAGTGCCGCCTGCTGGTGGACGCGGCCGGGAGCCGGAGGTTCCTGCGTTCCGACACGTGCGCGCGGATGCGCCTGGCGGGGGTGCGCGTGCGCGCGAGCCTGGACGTGAGCCCGTTCCGGGCCCTCTTCCAGCGCATCGACATCCGCAACCATCGCAAGATCGGCGCGATGGACGGCAAGGTCGCCTTCGTGGGGAGCCACAACGTGACCGACCCCCGCTACGGGCACCGGCCCGAGCGCGGGATCGGGCCGTGGATCGACGTGTCGGTGCGCGTGACGGGCCCGGCGGCGCAGGCCCTCGAGGTGGTCTTCCTCCACGACTGGGAGGTCGAGGGGACGGAGGAGCTGGCCCCCTTCGAGGAGCGCATCGGGCCCCCCTCGCGCTCGACGGGCTCGAGCATCGTGCAGGTCGTTCCCTCGGGACCGGTGCCGGCGCCCGACGCGATCCACGAGGCGCTGCTGACGGCGATCCACGCGGCGCGCCGGGAGATCATCATCACAACGCCCTACTTCGTGCTCGACGACGCGACCAAGCTCGCCCTGATCTGCGCCGTGGGGCACGGCGTGCGCGTCACGGTGGTCGTGCCCGCGCGCCTGGACGGGCGCCTCGTGGCGGCCGCCAGCCGCGCCAGCTACGCCGAGCTGCTCGAGGCCGGGGTGCGAATCCTGGAGCACGGCCCGGGGCTTCTGCACGCCAAGACCCTGACCATCGACACGGACCTGGCCCTGATCGGCTCGGCGAACATGGACATCCGCAGCCTGCGCCTGAACTTCGAGGCGACGCTGTTCGTGTTCGACGACGACTTCGCCAGCCACCTGCGCATGCTCCAGATGGAGTACGCCGGCCAGTCCCGGGAGCTGTTCGCCGCGGAGTGGCGCAAGCGCCCGGTGTGGTGGCGGTTCAAGGAGGGCGTGGCACGCCTGGCGGGGCCGCTGCTGTAGGGGCCGTCCCTCACGCCACCCAGAGCTCGCCCGCGTCGGCGCGGATCACGCGCTCGCACTCGTTCCCCGCGGCGGCGATCAGGCGCGCCATCGGCTCGCCCGGCGGCTCGTCGCCCATGGGGAACGTCGAGTGGTGCACGGGAAGAACCCGGGCGGCGCCCGAGGCGCGGAACATCGCCCAGGCCTGCTCGGGCGTGGCGTGGGCGTGCTCCCACGGGTCGTAGGAGCCGATGCCGAAGATGGCCAGGGCCACGTCGCGCAGGCGATCGAAGGCGTCGGTCATCGCGGTGTCGCCCGTGAACAGCACGTGCCCGGCGTTGGAGCGGACGAGGTAGCTGTTGTAGCCGCGCGCGATGTCCACGCCCGCGCGGGCGCCCCAGTGGGCGGGCCGGATGGCCGCGATGTCCAGCCCGCGCATCTTGAAGCGCTCGTTCCAGTCGAGCTCCACGACGCGTCCGAAGCCCGGCGGGATCAGGCGCGCCGTCCGGCGCGCGGTCACCACCACGGTCCGCTC